>NZ_CVTO01000133.1:30774-39421 GCF_900004715.1 Pseudomonas sp. 24 E 13 | reverse complement strand
ATGTAGACGATCTCCCGAATAAACACAGTTCCAATGTGGGAGGGGCAAACCCCCTCCCACATTTTTGAGCCAGTACAGTCAGTCAGGCCAGCGTACGGTCAGGCCACCATCAATTACGATGCTCTGCCCGGTCAGGTAACTCGATGCATCACTGGTTAAAAACTGCACCAATGAAGCCACTTCATCCGCGCGCCCTACCCGCCCCAGCGGAATCGCACGCGCTGCTTTCGCCAGGCCCTGCGGCCCCAGCGAGTTCTTCGCATCCAGCGACTGCGGCGTCTCGATCAACCCTGGAATTACCGCATTACAGCGTATGCCCTTTGCCGCCAACTCCACCGCCAGCGAGCGGCACAACCCCGGCACGCCGGCCTTGGCGGCCGCGTAATGCGAATGCTCTTGCCAGCCATACACGCCTCCGGCAATCGACGAAATCGCCACCAACGCGCCGCCTTCGTGCATGTGCCGCGTCGCCGCGCGAAAGGTGCGCATGACCCCCGTCAGGTCGACATTGAGCATCTCGTCCCACAGCGCATCGGTCATCTCCAGCAACGGCGCGCGACGCAGCAACCCGGCGTTGGCCACGGCGTAATCCAGCCGACCAAAATGCTGCACGCCCTGCGCGGCCAGGGCATCCACCGAGGCGGTATCGCCCACGTCCAACGGCAACATCAGGCATTCGCCGCCGGCGGCCTGCACCAGGCTGACGGTGGCCTGCGGGTCATGGGGGTCCGCCGGGTAGTACCCGCCGACCACCGCCACACCGTGGCGCGCATAGGCCACGGCGAGGGCTTGGCCGATGCCGCTGGCGGCACCGGTAATCAAGGCAACTTTACGGCTCATCATTGACTCCTTACTGAACGGTTTCCGGACGCACATGGCGTGCGGCAAACATCAACAGGCCGGACAAGAAGCACGGCACGGCACCGAACCACAGTGCGGCGGTCTGCCAGTCACTGCCGGCGGACAGCACCTGGGTTGCACCAAAGCCTGCGACCACCGCACCAATCGGGCCCATGGCATGGATGATCGCGCCGCCGGTGGCGCGGATGCTGGTAGGGAAACTCTCGCTGATAAAGAACAGCGCCGCCGAATACGGCCCGATCAGGAAGAACAGGCCCAGGCTGTACAGCCCGACCACCATCGCCATATTGCTCGGGCCGAACAGCATCCCGGCGAACGACAGACCACCGAGCATCCAACCCAGGCCGATCACGTTGCGACGGCCGATCTTGTCGCCCATCCAGCCATGGCTCAAATAGCCGCAATAACCCACCAGGTTCGACAGCACGAGGATGATCAGCGAGTTCTCGAACGAGATGTGGTGCACGCTGACGATCACCGAAGTCCCCAGCACGCTGAACACCTGGATCGCCGCCCAGTTGAGCAACAACGCGGCGCCGATCACCAACGTGGCACGGCGAGCCGGCCCACGGAACGCGGCCTTGAGACCGGCCTTGCTGTGCTCGTCATAGTCCACGCCATAGGTCTGCGCTACGTTCTGCGCGTCGCTCACCGCGCCGCTTTTACGCAGCCGGCTGATGCGTTCGTGGATCTGGAACTGCGGGCTCTCCTTGAGCTTGCGCGCCATGATCGCGATCACGACAGCCGGGATCGCCGCAAAAACGAAGCAGCCCTGCCAGCCGATGATCGGCAGCAACAGCGCGGTCAACCCGGCGGCGATCAACGCGCCGACCGGCCAGCCGCCCTGCACCAGGCTGTAGATGAAGCCGCGACGCTTGGTCAACCGCGGATCTTCCGAAGCGCCGTACAGCTCGGTCAGATAGGTGGCGTTGACGGTTTCCTCGGCATAGCCCAGGCCGCCCAGCGAACGGATCAGGATCAGCGGCGATTTGCCCCACGCCCCGCCTATCGCAGTCAGCGCCGAGCACAACGCGGAACCGGCTACGGTGAAGATAATCCCTTTGCGTCGCCCCAGCTTGTCCACGATCGGTCCGATGGCCAGGGCGACCACGGCGGTGCCGACCGCCACCCAGGTCGCGATCTCGGCCTGCTCCACTTCACCCCAGCCAAAGTGCCGGCCAATCTCCGGTAGCAGGGTGCCGAACAGGATGAAGTCGTACACCGCAAACACCCAGGCGAAAAACGCGATCCAGGTGGCGAAGCGCACCTCCCGGGAAGTCAGCTGCCGGGGTTTCCAGCCAGTCAGGTCAAGCTTGTTGTAGATGGACATAGATCGCGCCTCAAGGGGATGGGTGGACCCTGTAGGAGCGAGCTTGCTCGCGAAAATCGTCAACGATGACGCGGGCATCCTGGATGCACGCGGCGCTCTCCGGTTCTTCGCGAGCAAGCTCGCTCCTACAGGGTGACGCTGGTTCAGGTACGCGGCTGGCGGCGGATGAAGTCATCGGCAATTTCGTCAAAGGTGACGAAGCGCACGCCGGCATGGCTCTGGATGTGTTCGATCAGACGCTCGAGCATCAGCAGCACTTGCGGGCGGCCGGACACGTCGGGGTGGATGGTCATGGTGAACACGGCGTGTTCGTGTTCGCGGTAGACCCAGTCGAACTGGTCGCGCCACATTTCTTCCAGATGACGCGGGTTGACGAACCCGTGGCTGTTGGGGGCTTTCTTGATGAACATCATCGGCGGCAGGTCGTCGAGGTACCAGTTGGCCGGGATCTCCACCAGGTCGGTTTCTTCGCCGCGCACCAGGGGCTTCATCCAGGTATCGGGGTGCTGGCTGTAGTCGATCCTGGTCCAGGTATCGCCCTTGCGCACGTAGTAAGGGTGAAAGTCGTTGTGCATCAGGCTGTGGTCGTACTTGATGCCCTTTTTCAGCAGCAGTTCGTTGGTGACCTTGCTGAACTCCCACCACGGCGCCACGTAGCCGGTGGGGCGCTTGCCGGTGACCTGGGTGATCAGTTCGATGGACTTGTCGAGAACGATTTCTTCCTGCTCGGCGGTCATCGCGATCGGGTTTTCGTGGCTGTAGCCGTGCACGCCGATCTCGTGGCCGGCGTCGGCCACGGCCTTCATCTGCTCGGGGAAGGTTTCCATCGAGTGACCGGGGATAAACCAGGTGGTGCGCAGGCCGTAGCGTTCGAACAGTTTGAGCAGGCGTGGCGCGCCGATTTCACCGGCGAACAGGCCGCGGGAGATGTCGTCCGGCGAGTCTTCACCGCCGTAGGAACCGAGCCAGCCGGCCACGGCGTCAACGTCGACGCCAAATGCACAGAGGATGTCTTTAGCCATGGTGTGTCTCCTTAAATTGTCATTACGGATTCAACGCACAACGCTGCGCGCAGCAGGCGTGCGTCTTCTCCCGTCGGGACGCTGAGCAGCAACCCGGTGGGCAGCCCCTGGGCATCGCAGCCGCTGGGCAGGGTCACGCCTGGCATGTCGAGCAAACTGCCGGGCATGGTCAGGCGCAGGGTGGCGAGGTTGGTTGTGACGAACAGCTCATCGTCGGCTTCAAGCGCCGCCAACGCCGGGGCGACGTGGGCGACGGTCGGGGTGATCAGGACGGCGCCGTCGAGGTCTTCGATCAGTTGCTGTTGCAGGCGGCGGCGCGCCTCGGTCAGGTGGATCAGTTGGCTGGCCGGCAGTGAACGCGCGGCTTCCAGGCGGCGGCGCACGCGGGGGTCGAGTTGGTCGGCGTCGGGGCTGTCGAGCAACGCCTGGTGCAGGGCGAAGGCTTCGAAGGCGCCGAGCCAGCCATGGTCTTTGATCAGCTCCAGCGTCGCCTGGAAGGCCGGGCATTCACGCTCTTCGACCAGCGCGCCGTGGGCCTTGAGCTGCTCCACCGCGCGCAGCAGGTTGTTGCGCACGGCGGGTTCGACCTTCTGCTGCGCCAGCACGAAACGCTGGCCCTTGAGGCTGCGGGCGACGTGGCTGTGGCTGCGGCCATGCAGCAAGTCGTCGACGACCAGGGCATCACGCACGCTGCGGCTTATCGGGCCGAGGCTGTCGAGGCTGTGCGCCAACGCAAACACGCCGTCGCGGCTGTAACGCCGGCTGCTGCTGCGGTAACCCACCAGGCCGTTGAACGCCGAGGGGACGCGGATGGACCCGGCAGTGTCGGTGCCCATGGCGATGGGCACGATGCCGGCGGCAACGGCCACGGCCGACCCCGAGGAAGATCCACCGGGGATGCGCGGTTGATCCTTGCCATGGGGATTGTGCGGCGTGCCGAAATGGGGGTTCAGACCCAGGCCGGAATAGGCCAGTTCGCTGAGGTTGGTCTTGCCGACGCTGACCATTCCGGCACGACACAGCAGGCCGACGGTGGGTGCATCGAGCAACGCGACGGGCGCATGGCGGCGGTAGGCGGCGCCCGCCGTGGTGATGCTGCCAGCCACGTCGAACAGGTCCTTCCAGGCCAGCGGCACGCCATCGAACAGGCTCAACGGCTGGCCGGCGCGCCAACGTGCGGCAGAGGCTTGGGCTTCACGACGGGCGCGCTCGGGCGTCAGGCTGATGAATACCGACGGGACCTGGCTGGCTTTGTCGAGTGCCTGTTCGAGGGCTTGCACCGGGTCGCTGCGACCACTGGCGAAGTCCTCGGCCATTGCAGTGGCGTCTGACATCAGGATGACCCTCACAAACGTACATATTAATAAAATGTACATTTTACAAAGGCAGCTTTCGTGCCAGTCTGTGCTCAACGAATTTTGCGCAGGCAGCGGTTTTCGACCAGAACCGCGAGGTAGAGGGTATTTGACGAGGTAAAAAATCTGGGCAGGCGGTAACTCATGCGTTTCAACGAAATAATGTACTTTTTATTAATAAGTACATTTTGGTGCAGAAAAGTAACAGGTCGACTTTCTAAGCCCCAAAAACGTGCCGCCGACGTGGCGCAGAGTGACAGGCGCATCTATGAGAGAATCCCCGGTCAACGGTCCCTCCACCTCTGAGAACGCAATGAAAGCAGTGCTCGCCTCGGCCTCCCGTTACGCGATGATTCACAAAGTGATGCGCGACGCGATCGTCAACGGCACCGCCCGCCATGGGCTGGTGTTGCTCGAAGCGCCGCTGGCCGAGTTGTTCGGCACCAGCCGCGTGCCGGTGCGCAAGGCCCTCGACCTGCTGCATGACGAAGGCTTGATCTGCCGCTTCAACGGCCGGGGCTACCTGATCAATCCGCAAGGCCTGGCCATGGAGCCGTTGCGCCTGCCCCTGAGCCATGCCCACCTGGGTCTTAACGGCGAGGACGAGTTGGTGGACACGCGGCCGCTGGGCGAACGCATCGTCGAGGAAATCGGCGCGGCGTTGTCCACCTGCATTGCCTTCGGCCACTACCGCCTGGACGAGCAAGCCGCCGCCGACCACTACGGCGTCAGCCGCGCGGTAGTGCGTGAAGCGCTGATGCGCCTGCGCGACCGTGGCCTGGTAGAAAAAGAGCCCTACTCCCAATGGCTGGCCGGGCCTTTGACCGCGCGGGAAGTCACCGAAGACTACGAACTGCGCGCCTGCCTTGAGCCCGAAGCCCTGCGCCAGAGCGCGCCCAACCTCGATCGCGAGCTGCTTGAAGCCATGCTGCAACGCGTGCTGGACGCCCAGGACAGTGCGCAGTGCAGCCTGGAGGCCATCGAGCAGATCGAGGAAGACTTGCACCAACGCTGCCTGGCCGGCCTGCAGAATCGCAAGATCGCGGCGCTGATTCGACAGGGGCAGAGCCCGATGATCATCAGTCGGATTTTTTATCGGTTGCTGGGGATTGGCGCCGACCCGGCGATGTTGGCCGAACATCGACTGATTCTGGAGTTGCTGCTGCACGGTGCGTTTGATGCGGCGGCGCTGAATCTGCGTGAGCATTTGCAAAGGGCCAGTCAAAGGATGTTGCAGCGGTTGAAAGTGTTGTCGGTGCTGCCCGAACAACCGCTGCCCGCCTACCTGCACAAAATCAGCTGACCCAACACAGACCAAATGTGGCAGGGGGCTCCCCCTCCCACACGACGCCAGCGTCGTTCTAAAAATTTCATGCAATATGTTGCTATCTCACCCCCACCATTGAAACCACCACTGCCCTGCCCCATCTAAGCACCATACTTCCTGATGCAGGTGCCCCATGAGCGACCAGCAAGACATCCCTGATTACGACCTGAACGACTACGCCGACCCAGAAAACGCTGAATCCTCGTCCAACACCGGCCTGGCCCTGCCCGGGCAGAACCTGCCGGACAAGGTCTACATCATCCCGATCCACAACCGGCCGTTTTTCCCGGCGCAAGTGTTGCCGGTGATCGTCAACGAAGAGCCCTGGGCCGAAACCCTGGAACTGGTGAGCAAATCCGACCACCACTCCCTCGCCCTGTTTTTCATGGACACACCGCCCGAAGACCCGCGCCACTTCGACACCTCGGCGCTGCCGCTGTACGGCACGCTGGTCAAGGTGCACCACGCCAGCCGCGAGAACGGCAAACTGCAATTCGTGGCCCAGGGCCTGACCCGCGTGCGCATCAAGACCTGGCTCAAGCATCACCGCCCGCCGTACCTGGTGGAAGTGGAATACCCGCACCAGCCGAGCGAGCCGACCGACGAGGTCAAGGCCTACGGCATGGCGCTGATCAATGCGATCAAGGAACTGCTGCCGCTCAACCCGCTGTACAGCGAAGAGTTGAAGAACTACCTCAACCGCTTCAGCCCCAACGACCCGTCGCCGCTCACCGACTTCGCCGCCGCGCTGACCTCGGCCACCGGTAACGAGTTGCAGGAAGTGCTCGATTGCGTGCCCATGCTCAAGCGCATGGAGAAAGTGCTGCCGATGCTGCGCAAAGAGGTCGAAGTCGCGCGCCTGCAGAAAGAGCTGTCCGCCGAAGTGAACCGCAAGATCGGCGAGCACCAGCGCGAGTTCTTCCTCAAGGAACAGCTCAAGGTCATCCAGCAAGAGCTGGGCCTGACCAAGGACGACCGCAGCGCCGACGTCGAACAGTTCGAGCAGCGCCTGGAAGGCAAGGTGCTGCCGGCCCAGGCGAAAAAACGCATCGACGAAGAACTCAACAAACTGTCGATCCTCGAGACCGGTTCGCCGGAATACGCAGTGACGCGCAATTACCTGGACTGGGCCACCTCGGTACCCTGGGGCGTGTATGGCGAAGACAAACTCGACCTGAAACACGCGCGCAAGGTGCTGGACAAGCATCATGCGGGCCTGGACGACATCAAGAGCCGTATCCTCGAATTCCTCGCGGTGGGTGCCTATAAAGGCGAAGTCGCCGGTTCCATCGTGCTGCTGGTGGGCCCGCCAGGCGTGGGCAAGACCAGCGTGGGTAAATCCATCGCCGAATCCCTGGGCCGGCCGTTCTACCGCTTCAGTGTCGGCGGCATGCGTGATGAGGCCGAGATCAAGGGCCATCGCCGCACCTACATCGGCGCCCTGCCCGGCAAGCTGGTGCAGGCGCTCAAGGACGTGGAGGTGATGAACCCGGTAATCATGCTCGACGAGATCGACAAGATGGGCCAGAGCTTCCAGGGCGACCCGGCGTCGGCACTGCTGGAAACCCTCGACCCGGAACAGAACGTCGAATTCCTCGACCACTACCTGGACCTGCGCCTGGACCTGTCCAAGGTACTGTTCGTGTGCACCGCCAACACCCTGGACTCGATTCCCGGCCCGCTGCTCGACCGTATGGAAGTGATTCGCCTGTCGGGCTATATCACCGAGGAAAAAGTCGCCATCGCCAAGCGCCACCTGTGGCCCAAGCAACTGGAAAAAGCCGGCGTCTCGAAAAACAGCCTGAGCATCAGCGACGGCGCCTTGCGTGCGCTGATCGACGGCTATGCGCGGGAGGCCGGTGTGCGCCAGTTGGAAAAGCAACTGGGCAAACTGGTGCGCAAGGCGGTGGTCAAGCTGCTGGATGAGCCGAATTCGGTGATCAAGATCGGCAACAAGGACCTGGAAAACTCCCTGGGCATGCCGGTATTTCGCAATGAACAAGTGCTGTCCGGCACCGGCGTGATTACCGGCCTGGCCTGGACCAGCATGGGCGGCGCTACCTTGCCGATCGAAGCGACGCGCATCCACACGCTCAATCGCGGCTTCAAACTCACCGGGCAGTTGGGTGAAGTGATGAAGGAGTCCGCAGAAATCGCCTACAGCTTCATCAGCTCGAACCTGAAGTCGTTTGGCGGTGACCCGAAGTTCTTCGACGAAGCCTTCGTCCACCTGCACGTGCCGGAAGGTGCCACGCCCAAAGACGGCCCGAGCGCCGGTGTGACCATGGCCAGCGCGTTGCTGTCACTGGCACGCAACCAGCCGCCAAAGAAAGGCGTAGCCATGACCGGCGAACTGACCCTGACCGGGCATGTGCTGCCGATTGGCGGAGTACGCGAAAAAGTCATCGCGGCGCGGCGCCAGAAGATTCACGAGTTGATCCTGCCGGAGCCCAACCGTGGCAGCTTTGAAGAGCTGCCGGAGTACCTGAAGGAAGGCATGACCGTGCACTTTGCCAAGCGCTTTGCGGATGTGGCGAAGGTGCTCTTCTGACAGTTATGTAGTGCCTGAGCTGGCCTCATCGGGGGCAAGCCCCCTCCCACACTTGACCGCATTCCAATGGATGTTCTCGGTCAAGTGTGGGAGGGGCTTACTCCCGATAAATCATACTGCAGCGCCCAAACGTAACCACGATGCGAAGCGAGTCGCTCTTGATCTTGATCTTAGGCGCCCCGTTAAACCACGCTGGCCGAA
>NZ_CVTO01000133.1:8218-30665 GCF_900004715.1 Pseudomonas sp. 24 E 13 | reverse complement strand
TATGTACTCGGTCTGATCCAACATCCTGGTCGGCCCTGAGGCCGCCATCGGGGGCAAGCCCCCTCCCACACTTGACCGCATTCCAATGGATGTACTCGGTCAAGTGTGGGAGGGGCCCCGATGAGGCCAGACCTGCCAACCCACCCCCTTCTGTCACAACGTGCCCCATCTTCGGTTATGCTCGCCCTTCGTCGTGTATAAACGGAGCCCCCATGACCGCCGCCCGCCTGCTTCTCCCCTTGAGCCTTGCACTGCTGGCCGCGTGCGCCAGTGCGCCGAAGCAAAACGTCACCGTGGAAGATCAGAGCGCCTGCCCGCTCCAGCTTAAACCTAACCAAACCCTGATCCTCACCCTGCCCAGCAATCCCACCACCGGCTATCGCTGGGCCATCCAGGACTCCGCCGGCGGTGTACTGCGCGCATTGAGCCCCGAGGTCTACAGCAGCAGCGAATCCGGCGTGATCGGCGGTGGCGGCCAGTCGACCTGGCGCTTCCAGGCGTTCGCCGCCGGCCAAGGCCGTCTGCGCCTGACCTCCCAGCAACCGTGGGAACCGGAAGCCGAACCTGTCGAGACCTTCGACTGCGCCATCACGGTGAACTGATGGGCCAAGGCTTTGGTGACGTGCTGATTCCGGCACCGCGTTCATCCAGAATGTCTGCGTAATCGTTGACGACCATCGCAGGCAAGCCAGCTCCTACGCTAAAATGCCGGCCTTTCCCCCTTCGTCGCCGGAACAACCGTGAGCAAAGAACCCGATCGCCTATTCGCCCAGCCCCTGCCCCAGGTGCCGGACTTCGCCTTTAACGAGGACGTGGTGCGGGTGTTCCCGGACATGATCAAGCGCTCGGTGCCCGGTTACCCGACCATCGTCGAGAACCTCGGTGTGCTCGCCGCCCAGTTCGCCCAGCCGAACAGCGTGCTGTATGACCTGGGCTCATCCCTGGGTGCGGTCACCCAGGCCCTGCGCCGCCATGTGCGCACCGAGGGTTGCCGGGTGATCGCGGTGGATAACTCGACGGCGATGGTCGAACGCTGCCGCCAATACCTCAATGGCCAGGACTCGATGTTCCAGGAGTTACTGCCGGTGGACGTGATCGAGGGCGATATCCTTGCCCTGCACTTCCAACCGGCCTCGGTGGTGGCGCTGAACTTCACCCTGCAATTTATCGCCCCCGATGAGCGCCTGGCATTGCTCGGGCGTATCCGTCAGTCGCTGCTGCCGGGCGGCGCCCTGATCCTCTCGGAAAAGCTGCGCTTCAATGATGCCCAGGAGCATGGGTTGCTGACCGACCTGCATATCGCGTTCAAGCGCGCCAACGGCTACAGCGAACTGGAAATCGCCCAGAAGCGCAGCGCCATCGAAAACGTCATGAAGCCCGACAGCCTCGAAGAACACCGCGAACGCCTGCTGGCGGCCGGGTTCTCGAAAGTCGTGCCGTGGTTCCAGTGTCTTAACTTTGCCTCGTTGATTGCCTTGCCATGATTGATTTGTCTCCCCTCGCCCGCCATCTGGTCGGTACTCCCCTGGCCGTATGGGCCCAGGGCCTGCAAGCGCAGCTCGATAGCAAGATGGAAAAAGGCCACGGCGACCTGGAGCGCTGGCAGAGTGCTTTGGACGCACTGCCGAATATCCAGCCCAGTGACGTGGACCTGTTGAACGGCCTGGTGCTGGACACGGATTGCGACGACGAGACTCGCGCACAGATGCACACGGCGCTCATGGGGCTGAGCCCTTGGCGCAAAGGCCCGTTCCACCTGTTCGGCGTGCATGTGGACACCGAATGGCGCTCGGACTGGAAATGGTCCCGAGTGGCGCCGCATCTGGACTTGAAGGGCAAGCGCATCCTCGATGTGGGTTGCGGCAATGGCTATTACATGTGGCGCATGCTCGGCGCCGGCGCCGACAGCGTGATTGGCGTGGACCCCAACTGGCTGTTCTTCTGCCAGTTCCAGGCGGTGCAGCGTTACCTGTCCGAACCCAGGGCCTGGCACCTGCCGTTCCCGTTCGAAGACCTGCCGGCGAACCTTGAAGGCTTCGACACGGTGTTTTCCATGGGCGTGTTCTACCACCGTCGTTCGCCGATCGAACACTTGCTGGCGCTGAAAGACACGCTGGTCAAAGGCGGTGAGCTGGTGCTGGAAACCCTGGTGGTGGACGGCGATCAGCAGCAAGTGCTGGTGCCGGAAGACCGCTATGCGCAGATGCGTAACGTGTGGTTCCTGCCGTCGGTTCCGGCGCTGATGCTGTGGCTGCGCCGCGCCGGATTCAGCGATGTGCGCTGCGTGGACGTGAGCGTGACCACGGTCGAGGAACAACGCGGGACGGCGTGGATGAAGTACCAGTCGCTCAGTGACTTCCTCGATCCCGAAGATCACAGCAAGACCATTGAAGGGCTGCCGGCGCCGATGCGGGCGGTGATCATCGCCAGGAAATAACGGTGAGTTATCACTGAATATATGGAGATCCAAATGTGGGAGGGGGCTTGCCCCCGATAGCGGTGTATCAGCCATGGATGTGGTGACTGACACTCTGCTATCGGGGGCAAGCCCCCTCCCACACTTTTATCCTCAGTGTTCTTTAGAGTGGGGGCTTGGCCCGCCGAGCCTTGAAGAATTCACTCAACACTGTGCCGCACTCCTCGGCCAGCACCCCGCCTTCAAACAGTACCCGATGGTTGAGAAAGCCCTGGGTAAAAAACTGCCCCTGGCTCTGCACGATCCCGGCCTTGGGCTCGAGTGCGCCATAGACCACCCGTGCAATTCGCGAATGCACGATCAACCCGGCGCACATGCTGCACGGTTCCAACGTCACATAGAGGGTACTGCCCGGCAGGCGGTAATTGCTGACGGCGTGGGCGGCCGCGCGGATCGCGACCATCTCGGCATGGGCACTGGGGTCATTGCCGCTGATCGGGCAGTTGAAACCGCGGCCGATGATCTCACCGTCCTGCACCAGCACCGCGCCCACCGGCACTTCACCCAGCGCCGCGCCCTGGGCGGCGAGTGCCAGGGCTTCGCGCATGAAGTCCTGGTCGCGGCTGCGGTCGATGATCGCGGGGCGAACCTGGCGCATCACGCCACCTCGATGGCGGCCATCAGGCCGGTTTCCATATGGTCGATCACATGGCAGTGGAACATCCACACCCCCGGGTTATCCGCCACCAGGGCTACGCGGGCACGTTCGTTCTTGCCCAAGAGGTAGGTGTCGGTGAAATACGGGATGACCTTGTGGCGGTTCGACGCAATGACCTTGAAGCTCATGCCGTGCAGGTGGATCGGGTGCTGGTACTGGGTCATGTTCTTCAATTCGAAAATGTAGCTCTTGCCCTTCACAAGCTTGGCAATGGGGCGGTCGGCGCAGGTCTTGTCGGTGATGTCCCAGGCCTGGCCGTTGATCTGCCACAGGCTCGGCGGCTTGCCGTTGTCGACGTTGACCGACACCGAACCGACCCATTCGAAATTGAAGTTGAGTTTCTCGGCATTGGCCAGGTCCGGTTCGGCAACCGGGTTGGCCGGCAGCGCCGGGGGCCACTCGGTGGGCGCATCGGTGTTGGCCACCGAACGGAACGTGCCCAGGCGCACCGGGCCATTGCGGATCGACAGCTCTTCGCCGGCGGGCGGCGCCTTGATCGCCAGGCAGATACGCATGCCGGGGCCCAGCCAGTATTCCTTGCCCAGCGGGCGCGGCTCGATGGGGTTGCCGTCCAGCGCGTAGATCTGCGCGTCGACATCCGGAATGTTGATGCGATACGTCAGGGTGTTGTCGAGGTTGAGCAGGCGCACCCGGGTGATCTGCCCGGCCGGCAGGTCAATCACGGCCTGGGACACGCCATTGATGGTGGATAAACGCCCCGCCGTGCCGCCACGCGCCGCCTCACGGGGAATGCTGAAGGCGACAAAGGCGCCCTCTTCGTCCACGTGCCAGCTTTTCAGGCTGAGGGTGCGTTCGTGTTTGAAACCGGTGGGCTCGCGCTCCTCGATGATCAGCGGTCCGACCAGGCCCCGGCCGAGTTCTTCGCTGCTGTTGACGTGCGGGTGATACCAGTAGCTGCCGGCGTCGGGCACACGGAACTTGTAGTCGAAATACTCCCCTGGCAGCACCGGCAATTGCGAGACGTAGGGCACGCCGTCCATCTCCAGCGGCAGGCGGATGCCATGCCAGTGGATGGTGGTGGCGACCGGCAGGTGGTTGATAAAACGCACCCGCAGCCACTCGCCCTGGCGTACGCGCAACTCAGTGCCGGGCGCGGAAGGGCCGAACGCCCAGGCCTGGGTGGTGTGGCCCGGCACCAATTCCACGTCCAGGGGCGCGGCGATCAACTCGTAATCGTGCCCCGCCTCGGACTCGGCGACCTTCCCCAGCCAGTAGCGGTAGCCGCCACCGGCACCGACGCCCACTACGGCCAGGCCTGCAAGACCACCCAGGATTTGTCGACGGGAAAAGGATAGGGACACAACAACCTCACGTATCTGCCGCAGGCACAGGGCCTGCAAAGGGCGGATACGATACACCTGCGAGCGCTAAACAGTAAGGGTTCGCATGTGGGAGGGGGCTTGCCCCCGATTGCGGCGTATCAGGTAAGAATAGGCTGACTGACACACTGCTATCGGGGGCAAGCCCCCTCCCACATTGGATCTGCAGTGTTTTTAGTGTTTGGCGGCCGCCAGGATCAGCGCCTTCATCTCGGCCACGGCGCCCTTGAAACCGACGAACAGCGCATGGGCCACCAGCGCATGGCCGATGTTCAGTTCGTTGATGCCCTTGATCGCCGCCACGGCTTCGACGTTGTGGTAGTGCAGGCCATGGCCGGCGTTGACGATCAGGCCTTCGCCAAGCCCGCAGTTCACGCCGTCGATGATGCGTTGCAGCTCTTCAGCCACTTCGGTCGGCGTGGTGGCATCGGCGTAGCGGCCGGTGTGCAGTTCGATGGCCGGGGCACCGATGCGGCGTGAGGCCTGGATCTGACGCTCGTCGGCGTCGATGAACAGCGACACTTCGCTGCCGATCTTCGACAGGCGCTCCACGGCAGCCTTGATCCGTGCCTCCTGGCCGGCCACGTCGAGGCCGCCTTCGGTGGTCAGTTCCTGGCGGGTTTCCGGCACCAGGCAAATGTGCGCCGGGCGGATGCGCTCGGCGAACTGCATCATTTCTTCGGTGACGCCCATTTCGAAATTCATGCGGGTCTGCAGCACGTCCTTGAGCAGCAGCACGTCGCGCTCCTGGATATGGCGGCGGTCTTCGCGCAGGTGCACGGTGATGCCGTCGGCGCCCGCTTCTTCGGCGTCCAGCGCGGCCTTGACCGGGTCCGGGTAACGAGTGCCCCGGGCCTGGCGCAGGGTGGCGACGTGGTCGATATTGACGCCAAGAAGAATGCGATTGCTGGTGGTCACGGAAGCGCTCCTGAAAAGGGAAAGAATCGGTGCACAGCATACACGGGGATGTCAGGGCTTTCGAAACAACTCGCGACTGACCAGCGGCCGTCCGCCCAGGTGCACGGCCAGGGCCTGGCGCATCAGGCGCTTGGCGGCGGACAAGGCGCCGGGGGCGGTCCAGTCCGCTTCGCTCATGGCCAGCAACTCGGAGCCCTGGAACAGGCCGGGTTGCAGCAGGTACACGCGCTCAAGGCCTGCATCCACTTGCAGGCGATACAGCCCGTCGGCGGCGACAGGGTCACCGTGCAGGTCGTTGTGCAATTCAAAGCCGTAGCCCAGGTCATCCAGCAGGCGCCATTCAAAGGCCCGCAGCAGCGGTTCCAGGGGACGGCCTTCGGCGAGGGCGAGCAAGGTGGCGGCGTAGTGATCGAAGACGGCCGGATGCGGGTCTTCGGCGGGCAGCAGGCGGATCAGCAGCTCATTGAGGTAGAGACCGCTGAACAGCGCATCGCCATTGAGCCAGGCGGACGTGCCGACGCTTTCCAGGCGGCCGACATTCTTCAGCTCGCCCTTGCCGCGAAACTCCACGTCCAGGGCCACGAACGGCCGCGCCAGCGTACCGGCCTTGCCCCGCGCGCTGCGCAGAACCGCGCGCAGACGGCCCTGGGGCGTAAGGAAGTCCACCAGGGCGCTGGTCTCACGGTAGGCGCGGCTGTGCAGCACATAGGCGAGCTGGCTGGGAGGCGGGGATTGGGACATGGGTTCTCGATCTTGAAAACAACATCAAACGAATGTGGGAGGGGGCTTGCCCCCGATGGCAGTGTGTCAGTCACTTATCCATTAACTGATCCACCGCCATCGGGGGCAAGCCCCCTCCCACATTTTTTAGCCCTGCGGTGTCTTACAGGTCGCCGTAGCCCAGGGAGCGCAACGCGCGCTCATCATCGGACCAGCCACCCTTAACCTTCACCCACAGGTTGAGCATGATCTTGGAATCGAACAGCAATTCCATGTCCTTGCGCGCCTCGGTGCCGATGCGCTTGATGCGCTCGCCCTTGTCGCCAATGATGATTTTTTTCTGGCCGTCACGCTCAACCAGGATCAGTGCATGGATGTGCAGGGTTTTGCCCTGCTGCTTGAACTCTTCGATTTCAACGGTGATCTGGTACGGCAGCTCGGCGCCCATCTGGCGCATGATTTTCTCGCGCACCAGTTCCGCAGCAAGGAAGCGGCTGCTGCGGTCGGTGATCTGGTCTTCCGGGAAGAAGTGCTCGTTCTCCGGCAGGTAGCCGGCAATCACGCGCTCCAGGGCTTCGAGGTTGTGGCCGTGCTGCGCCGAGATCGGCATGATCTGGGCATTCGGCAGTTGTTCCTGCAGCCAGGTCAGGTGCGGCATCAGTTCGGCTTTGTCTTCGATACGGTCGGTCTTGTTCAGCGCGACGATCAACGGGCCGGTGACGTACTGCACGCGCTCCAGAACCATCTGGTCTTCGTCGGTCCACTTGGTGCGGTCGACCACGAAAATCACCACGTCGACGTCTTTCAACGCCGCCGAAGCGGTTTTGTTCATGTAGCGGTTAAGCGCCTTTTCACCGCCCTTGTGCATGCCGGGGGTGTCGACGTAGACCGCTTGCACGGTGCCTTCAGTCTTGATGCCCAGCATGTTGTGGCGGGTGGTCTGCGGCTTGCGCGAGGTGATCGCGAGCTTCTGGCCGAGGATGTGGTTGAGCAGCGTGGACTTGCCCACGTTGGGGCGGCCGACGATGGCAACATAGCCACAGCGTGTTGCGGTTGAATCAGTCATGGCCATTCTCCACGCCCAGGGCAATCAGTGCTGCAGCGGCCGCTACCTGTTCGGCAATACGACGGCTCACACCCTGACCTCGGCTTTTTTCGTTCAGTAAGGTGATTTCACATTCCACGAAGAACACGCGGCAATGCGGCTCACCCTGGATATCCACCACTTCGTAGCGTGGCAGTTCGCAACCGCGCGACTGCAGGTATTCCTGCAGGCGGGTCTTGGGGTCCTTGTTGGTGTCGACCAGCGTCAGGCTTTCGATTTCCGAAGCCAGCCAGGCGACCACGCGCTCCTTGGCCGTCTCCATCCCTGCATCGAGGTAGATCGCACCGATCAAGGCTTCCAGGGCATCAGCCAGGATCGACTCGCGACGGAAACCGCCACTTTTCAATTCACCGGAACCCAGCCGCAGGTACTCGCCCAGGCCGAAACCGCGAGCCAGCACGGCCAGGGTCTCGCCTTTCACAAGACGGGCGCGCAGGCGCGAAAGCTGGCCTTCGCGCGCTTGCGGGAAACGCTCGAACAGCGCCTCACCGGCGGCGAAATTGAGGATGGCGTCACCGAGGAATTCCAGGCGCTCGTTATTGCGCCCTGCAAAGCTGCGGTGTGTGAGGGCAAGGACCATCAATTCCTGGTCCTTGAAGGTGTAGCCGAGCTGGCGCTCGAGACGACTCAGAGAAACGGTCACGGTTTATCCATATCTAGTTGGTGGCACCGGCGGCCATCGACGATTGACGCAGTGTTCAAATTCACATCCTGCTGGGTACCGGGCATTGGAAAATGTCCAAGCCCCAGAAAAGCATTCGGCGCTGTGATCACAGCGCCGCCTGTATTACTTGATCAGCCCGACCCGCGAGAAGTTCGGCAGGTGGCTGAGCTTGGGTTCCGGCCAGCTCATCCAGACCGCGAAGGCTTTGCCGACGATATTCTCGTCGGGCACCATGCCCAGCAGGTCCTTGGGAATAGTGGGGTCATCCCAGTAGCGACTGTCGTTGGAGTTGTCGCGGTTGTCGCCCATCATGAAGTAGTGCCCGGCAGGCACTTTCCACTGGCCATCGGGCATCGCGCGGTAGCGGCTCATTTCCTTGCGGATCTGGTGCTCTACCGCACCGAGTTTTTCCTGGTACAGCTCGGCGCTGCCCAACGTGTTCGGCTCGGCGCCCAACAGTTTTTCGGCCACCGACTCACCGTTGATGAACAGGCGCTTGTCGCTGGTGTAGCGGATCACGTCGCCCGGCAGGCCGACCACACGCTTGATGTAGTTGACGTTCGGGTCGCTCGGGTAGCGGAACACCATCACATCACCGCGCTGCGGGTCACCGACTTCAATCACCTTCTTGTCGATCACCGGCAAGCGAATCCCGTAGGAAAACTTGTTCACCAGAATGAAGTCGCCCACGTCCAGGGTAGGTTTCATCGACCCCGAAGGGATCTGAAACGGCTCCACCAGGAACGAACGCAGCACCAGCACGATGAACAATACCGGGAAGAACGATTTGCCGTATTCGACCAGCAAAGGCTCTTTGTTCAGCTTCTCGACCACCACGGCATCGGGCTGGCTGACGCTGCCCTGATAGGACGCGATAGCCGCCCGCCGACGCGGGGCGAAGAACACCAGATCGAGCAACGCCAGGAAACCACAGACGGCAACGGCGATGACCAGCAACAGCGGGAAATTTAGCGACATAGGACCTAACTATCCAACCTGAGCACCGCAAGGAAGGCTTCTTGTGGAATTTCCACATTGCCCACTTGCTTCATGCGTTTTTTACCGGCCTTTTGCTTCTCAAGCAGCTTGCGCTTACGGCTGACGTCGCCACCGTAGCATTTGGCCAGTACGTTCTTTCTGAGTGCCTTGACGGAGGTCCGCGCAATGATCTGCCCGCCAATGGCGGCCTGGATCGCAACGTCGAACATCTGACGCGGAATCAGTTCTTTCATCTTCTCGGTCAACTGGCGACCTTTGTAGTGCGCATTGTCCTTGTGCACGATCAATGCCAGGGCATCAACCTTGTCGCCGTTGATCAATACATCCAGCTTCACCAGATTAGCCGACTGGTAACGGTCGAAATGGTAGTCCAGCGAAGCATAGCCGCGACTGGTGGATTTGAGACGGTCGAAGAAGTCCAGGACCACTTCGTTCATCGGCAAATCGTAGGTCACCTGCACCTGGGTACCGAGGAACAGCATGTCGTGCTGCACGCCACGCTTTTCGATACAGAGGGTGATGACGTTGCCCAGGTGCTCCTGCGGCACCAGGATATTGGCGCGCACGATCGGTTCACGCATGTCTTCGATGGAAGACAGGTCTGGAAGCTTGGAGGGGTTGTCGACGTAAATCGTTTCACCGGTTTTCAGCGCCAGCTCGAAAATAACCGTTGGCGCGGTGGTGATCAGGTCCAGGTCGTATTCGCGCTCCAGGCGCTCCTGGATGATCTCCATGTGCAGCATGCCGAGGAACCCGCAACGGAAACCGAAGCCCAGGGCGTCGGAGCTTTCCGGGGTGTACTGCAACGACGAGTCGTTGAGGGTCAGCTTTTGCAGGGCTTCGCGGAAGTCTTCGAAGTCGTCGGAGCTGACCGGGAACAGGCCGGCATAGACCTGCGGCTGAATGCGCTTGAAGCCTGGCAGCACGTCGACATCGGGCGTTGAGCTCAGGGTCAGGGTGTCACCGACCGGCGCACCGTGGATGTCCTTGATACCGGCGATGATGAAGCCTACTTCGCCGGCTTTCAGATCAGTGGTGGCAGTGTGCTTGGGGTTGAACACGCCGACGCTGTCCACCAGGTGGATCTTGCCGGTGGACTTGACCAGGATCTTGTCGCCCTTCTTCACGCGGCCATGGCGCACGCGCACCAGGGAGACAACGCCCAGGTAGTTGTCGAACCAGGAGTCGATGATCAACGCTTGCAGCGGATCTTCGTAGTTGCCGGTCGGCGCGGGGATGGTCTTGACCAGGCGCTCGAGCACTTCATCGACGCCCAGGCCGGTCTTGGCGCTGCACTCGACGGCGTCGGTGGCGTCAATGCCGATGATTTTTTCGATTTCTTCCTTGACGCGGTCCGGATCGGCCTGTGGCAGGTCGATCTTGTTCAGCACCGGCATCACTTCCAGGCCCTGCTCGATGGCGGTGTAGCAGTTGGCCACGGACTGGGCTTCAACGCCCTGCCCCGCGTCCACCACCAGCAGCGCGCCTTCGCAAGCGGCCAGGGAACGGCTGACTTCATAGGTGAAGTCGACGTGGCCCGGGGTGTCAATGAAGTTGAGCTGGTACTTGATACCGTCTTTGGCGGTGTAGTACAGGGTAACGCTGTGGGCCTTGATGGTGATCCCGCGCTCGCGTTCGAGGTCCATGGAGTCCAGGACCTGGGCTTCCATTTCACGCTCGGCAAGGCCGCCGCACATCTGGATGAATCGATCGGCCAGCGTCGACTTACCATGGTCAATGTGGGCGATGATGGAGAAATTGCGGATATGACTCAAATCACTCACGGATCAACACTCAAAAAGGCTGCAGGCAGATTGCCCGCTGAAAAATAGCCGGGAATTGTACCTGATGCTCGGGCCAGACGTCATCTTTGCTGACGAACACAAAAAAGCCCCGTTTCCACGGGGCCCAATGTTGCAGGAGCGAGCTTGCTCGCAATCAGCCGGCTCGACGCAGCAACCAGAACCCGGCCACGGCGCAGATAAACGTCGGTACCAGCACCGCGAATAGCGGCGAAAACCCGAATACCAGGCTCGACGGCCCCAGCAAGTCCTGGGCGATGCGGAACGTGAAGCCCACCAGCACCCCGGTGAATACCCGCTGGCCGAGGGTCACCGAACGCAACGGGCCGAAGATAAAGGAGATCGCCATCAGCACCAGCGCCGCGGTGACCACCGGTTGCAATACCTTGACCCAGAACGCCAGCCAGTAGCGGCCATTGTTCAGGCCCTGGTCCTTGAGGTAGTGGATATAACTCCAGAGACCCGAGATCGGCAGGGTTTCCGGAACCATGATCACCGTATTGAGCAGCTCCGGCTTCAGCGCGATATCCCATGTCTGGGTGGGTTCATTGACCACTTCGGTGCTGGCATTGAACCCCTGGCCCACATTATGGAACAGCGTGGTGGTGACCTCGCTCAGCTGCCATTGCGCGCCATCGTATTGCGCGCGCTTGGCGAAGCTGGAGCTGAGCATGTGCCGCTCTTTGTCAAACGTGTAGCGTGTGACCCCGATCAACAAGCCGCCGGGCTGCACGGCGTTGATGTGGATGAACTGGTCGCCCTGGCGGTGCCACAGGCCGTGCTTGGCACTCTGCGCATCGCCCGAACCCTGGGCCAGGGCGCGATTGGCCTGGGCGGTGGCTTCGGACGGTGGCGCGACGTATTCGCCGATCAGCACGCTGCACGCCATCAGCAGCAGCATCGGCTTCATGACCGCCCAGACGATACGCCCGATGGACACGCCCGCCGCGCGCATGATGGTCAATTCGCTGTTGCTGGCCAGGGTGCCCAGGCCGATCAGGCAGCCGATCAGGCCGGCCATCGGCATCATGTCGTAGAGACGACGCGGCGCGGTCAACGCCACGAAGCTCAGTACGTCCATGACGGTATAGGTATCGGTAACGTTGCCCACTTCATCGATGAAGGCGAACAGCGAGGCCAGGCCCAGGATGATGCCCAATACCGCCAGGATGGCGATCAGTACGCTGCTACCAATGTAGCGATCGAGCTTAGCCACGAGCCAACTCCTTCAGGCCACGACGGCTCTTCATTTTCAAACGGATAGGCTCCCAGTAGAGCAGCCCCAGGCCGATCACCAGGAAAATCCCGTGCACCCACCACAGGCCCAGGGCGGGCGGCAACTTGCCCTTTTCCAGGGAGCCACGGGCGGAAATCAGGATGGTCAGGTAAGCCATGTACAAAAGGATCGCCGGCAGCAGCTTGAGGAATCGGCCCTGGCGCGGGTTGACGCGCGACAGCGGCACCGCCATCAAGGTCACGATAAACACCAGCAGCGGCAGGGACAGGCGCCATTGCAGCTCGGCGATGGAGCGCAGTTCCTGGCTGCCGAACAGCGAGGCGGTGGGCAGTGCGTCGCGGTCGGTGACTTCGTCGCTGATATCGGGCTTGGGCAGCATCACGCCGTAGGTGTCGTATTTGATCACGCGGTAATCGGCCAGGCCCGGGCTGCCATCGTAGCGATAGCCGTTGTCCAGGATCAGGTAGCGGCTGCCGTCGGGGCGCACTTCCTGGCGGCCGCCGTCGGCCACCAGGATCGAGATGCCACGGTCTTTCTGGTCCTTGCCGAGGTTTTTCTGGGAAATGAACACGCCGCTCAGGTTGGAACGGTCTTCGGTCATTTCTTCGGTGTAGGTCACGCGCGTGCCGTCGTTGAGTGCCTGGAAACGCCCGGGTTCGAGGGTGTCGAACTCGGTCATCGCGTCCTGCTTGTTCAGCAGCAGCTGGAACTGCATCGCACCTTGAGGCGCGAGGCTCAGGCTCAACCAGGCCACTACCAGGGCAACGCCGGCGGCCGGCACCATGGTCATCGCCAGCAGACGCTGCTGGCTCATACCGGTGGCGGACAGCACGGTCATCTCGCTTTCGAGATAAAGCCGGCCATATGCCAGCAGAATGCCAAGGAACAGGCCGAGCGGCAGGATCAGTTGCAAAAAGCCAGGCAGGCGAAAGCCCATGATCAGGAACAGCGAGCCCGGATCCAGGGCGCCGGAGGCAGCCTGCGCAAGGAATTTGACGAAACGACCACTCATGATGATGACCAGCAATACCGCACTCACGGCACTCAGGGTCAACAGGACTTCGCGGGATAGATAACGGAAGACGATCAAACCAGACACTCCAGGGTTGTCAGGCTAAGGCGGCCAAACAAGCAAGCATACCGAGTCGACCCGTTTATCACGGGTCGGCTAAAAAGATGGCGCATTATCCTGTGATTGACCGCGCCTGTCACTGCGCAACCTCATGCGCATGCACAAAGCGTGCTTCGAGGGTTGTCAGGCTTCGCCTGCGAGGTTCAAACTGCGGCCTTTGTCGCTGGCGGCTTACAAGGCTGCCGCGCTTTTAAAGCCTGGGTAAAAACGCCAGGCTCACCGACCTTTATAAGGGACCCGAAAATGGAATTGGTTGTAAAAAGCGTTAGCCCCGAAACGTTGAAAACCGCCACCCTCGTGGTCGCTGTCGGCGAAGGCCGCACACTCGGCGTTGCCGCCAAGCAACTGGATGAACTGAGCGGCGGCGCCATCAGCGCCGTGCTCAAGCGCGGCGACCTGGCCGGCAAAGTCGGCCAGAGCCTGCTGCTGCACAGCCTGCCGAACCTCAAGGCCGAGCGCGTGTTGCTGGTGGGCGTGGGCAGTGACGCCGAACTGGGCGACCGTCCGTTTCGCAAGATCGTCAGCGCCATCCTCACCACGCTTAAAGGCCTGGGCGGCAGCGACGCGGCACTGGCACTCGACGAAATCGTCATCAAGGGCCGTGACAGCTACGGCAAGACCCGCCTGCTGGCCGAAAGCCTGGTGGACGGTGGCTACGTCTTCGACCAGTTCAAGAGCCAGAAAGCCGACCCCCGTGCCCTGAAGAAAATCACCCTGCTGACCATCAAGGCCGCACAGGCTGAAGTCGAGCGCGCCGTGACCCACGCCACTGCGATCGCCAAGGGCATGTCGTTCACCCGTGACCTGGGCAACCTGCCGCCGAACATCTGCCACCCCACCTACCTGGGCGAACAGGCCAAGGCGCTGGGCAAGGAGTTCAAGGGCCTCAAGGTTGAGGTGCTGGACGAGAAGAAGATCAAGGAACTGGGCATGGGCTCGTTCTATGCCGTAGGCCAGGGCAGCGACCAGCCGCCTCGCCTGATCGTGATGCAATACAACGGCGGCAAGAAGTCCGAGAAGCCTTACGCCCTGGTGGGCAAAGGCATCACCTTCGACACCGGCGGCATCAGCCTCAAGCCGGGCGCCGGCATGGACGAGATGAAGTACGACATGGGCGGCGCCGCCAGCGTGTTCGGCACCCTGCGTGCCGTGCTGGAACTCAAGCTGCCGATCAACCTGGTGTGCATCCTGGCCTGCGCCGAGAACATGCCGAGCGGCGGTGCTGCCCGCCCAGGCGATATCGTCACGACCATGAGCGGCCAGACCGTGGAAATCCTCAACACCGACGCCGAAGGCCGCCTGGTGCTGTGCGACGCGCTGACCTACGCCGAACGCTTCAAGCCGCAGGCGGTGATCGACATCGCCACCCTGACCGGCGCCTGCGTGGTTGCCCTGGGCGCCCACACCTCGGGCCTGCTGGGCAACAACGACGAGCTGATCGAGCAACTGCTCAGCGCCGGCAAGGCTGCCGACGACCGCGCCTGGCAGCTGCCGCTGTTCGATGAGTACCAGGAGCAACTGGACAGCCCGTTCGCCGACATCGCCAACATCGGCGGCCCGAAAGCCGGCACCATCACCGCCGCCTGCTTCTTGTCGCGGTTCACCAAGAACTTAAACTGGGCGCACCTGGACATCGCCGGCACCGCATGGGCCAGCGGCAAGGACAAGGGCGCCACTGGTCGTCCAGTACCGCTGCTGACCCAGTACCTGCTCGATCGCGCCAAAGCCTAAGCGCCACCGGCCCTTCTGTAGGAGCGAGCTTGCTCGCGAAGATCGCCAACGATAACGCGCCCATCCCGGATGAACGCGGTGTCCTCTGGTTTTTCGCGAGCGAGCTCGCTCCTACAGGACTGGCGGGCCAGCACCAGGAACCGCAATGACCCAAGTCGACTTCTATATATTGCCCAGCGCCGACCCATCCGCGCGCCTGGACTTTGCCTGCAAGCTCACCGAAAAGGCCTGGCGCATGGGCCATCGCATTTACCTGCATTGCAGCGATGCCGCCCAACGCGAGGACCTCGATGCCCGCCTGTGGCGCTTCAAGGGCGAAAGCTTCGTACCCCACGGCCCCGCCGAATCGGAACCTGACGGCGTGGTAGTACTGGGTTTGGGCGACAGTTGCGGCGACCACCATGACCTGCTGGTCAACCTTGACCTTAAAGTACCGGCCTTTGCCAAGGCCTTCGCCCGTGTGGCGGAAGTGGTGGTGGAAGACCCGGCTATTCGTCAGGCCGCGCGGGAGAGTTTCCGTTTCTACCGCGAACAGGGCTATCCTCTGCAGGACCACCGGCTACAACGACTTTGAGCACATGATGGACACGCCCAATCCGCTGAAAAAAGACGACCACCTGCTGGACGACCTCGAGTCGATCCGCCAGCTGCTGGGTGATGATGGCTTGCAACCGCCGCTGTTGACCGAAACGGCCGATGGCGAGATACAGATTCCGCTGTTGTTCGACATGGTCGGCAACAAGTCTGCTGCGCCGGAGCCAGCCATTACCGAGCCCGCCCCCGCTGCCGAAAAAGCCCCCGACGCCCTGCTGCTGCACCTGGACAACGAACTGCGCGCCGCCGCGCAATTGATCATGCAAGACGTGATCGATGATTTTTCGCCGCATATTGAAGCCGAGATCAAACGGCGAATGGATGCGCGGATGGAACGGTTGCTGAGCCAGTACCAGTCTTAAGCCACACCGAGATCCCCTGTGGGAGGGGGCTTGCCCCCGATAGCGGTGAGTCAGCAGTCTATTTGAAGCTGACACACTGCCATCGGGGGCAAGCCCCCTCCCACATTTGGTTGCATACACCTTAAGCCCTGTCTTCGCCTCGCCCTGCGCTCTATCCCCCGTTATACTTGCCGGCTTTCCTGAATAAATGCCAACTAGGGTCCCGCCGCGCATGGATAAGACCTACCAGCCCCACGCTATCGAAACTTCCTGGTACAACACCTGGGAGTCCGAAAACTATTTCGCCCCACAAGGTGCGGGCGACTCGTACACCATCATGATTCCGCCACCGAACGTCACTGGCAGCCTGCACATGGGCCATGGCTTCAACAATGCGATCATGGATGCGTTGATCCGTTTCCGCCGCATGCAGGGTCGCGACACCCTGTGGCAACCGGGTACCGACCACGCCGGTATCGCCACCCAGATGCTGGTGGAACGCCAACTCGAAGCCACCGGCCAGAGCCGTCACGACCTGGGCCGCGAGAAATTCCTCGAGAAAATCTGGGAATGGAGAGACCAGTCCGGCGGCAATATCAGTCGTCAGATCCGTCGCCTGGGCTCCTCCGTGGACTGGAGCCGCGAGCGCTTCACCATGGACGACGGCCTCTCGGAAGCGGTGAAGGAAGCCTTCGTGCGCCTGCATGAAGACGGCCTGATCTACCGTGGCAAGCGCCTGGTCAACTGGGACACCAAACTGCACACGGCGATTTCCGACCTCGAGGTGGAAAACCACGACGAGAAAGGCTTCCTGTGGAACCTCAAGTATCCGTTGGCTGACGGCGCCAAGACCGCCGAGGGCAACGACTACCTGATCGTCGCCACCACCCGTCCGGAAACCATGCTCGGCGACGCCGCCGTTGCGGTTAACCCGAACGACGAGCGCTACCAGGCGCTGATCGGCAAGTTCGTCGAGCTGCCGCTGGTCGGTCGCCGCATCCCGATCATCGCCGACGACTACTGCGACCCTGAATTCGGCACCGGCTGCGTGAAAATCACCCCGGCCCACGATTTCAACGACTACGAAGTCGGCAAGCGCCACAACCTGCCGCTGCTGAACATCTTCGACAAGAATGCCGCCGTGTTGCCGGCCTGCCAGGTGTTCAACCTGGACGGCACGCTGAATGACAGCATCGACGGCAAGATCCCGGCCGAATACGCCGGCCTCGACCGCTTCGAAGCGCGCAAGCAGATTGTTGCCGCCTTCGACGCTGCCGGTTTGCTGGTGAGCGTTGACGACCACGGCCTGAAAGTGCCGAAGGGCGACCGCTCCGGCACCGTGATCGAGCCGTGGCTGACCGACCAGTGGTACGTGTCCACCAAGCCGCTGGCCGAGCCTGCCATTGCCGCCGTGGAAGACGGCCGCATCCAGTTTGTGCCTAAACAATACGAAAACATGTACTTCTCGTGGATGCGCGACATCCAGGACTGGTGCATCAGCCGTCAGCTGTGGTGGGGCCACCGTATTCCGGCTTGGTACGACGAATCGGGCAAGGTGTATGTAGGCCGCGACGAAGCCGAAGTGCGCGCCAAGCACAACCTCGGTGCCGACATCGCCCTGCAACAGGACAACGACGTACTGGACACCTGGTTCAGCTCGGGCCTGTGGACCTTCTCGACGTTGGGTTGGCCGCAGCAGACCGAATTCCTGAAGAAATTCCACTCCACCGACGTGCTGGTCACCGGCTTCGACATCATTTTCTTCTGGGTTGCCCGGATGATCATGCTCACCATGCATCTGGTGAAGAACGAAGACGGCACCCCGCAGGTACCGTTCAAGACCGTGTACGTGCACGGCCTGGTACGCGATGGCCAGGGCCAGAAAATGTCCAAGTCCAAGGGCAACGTCCTGGACCCGCTGGACATCATCGACGGCATCGACCTGGAAACCCTGGTGCAGAAACGCACCTCGGGCCTGATGCAGCCCAAACTGGCGAAAAAGATCGAGAAGCAGACCCGCGACGAGTTCGCCGACGGCATCGCCAGCTACGGCACCGACGCCCTGCGCTTCACCTTCTGCTCGCTGGCCTCCACCGGTCGCGACATCAAGTTCGACATGGGCCGCGTTGAAGGCTATCGCAACTTCTGCAACAAGATCTGGAACGCCGCGCGCTACGTGCTGGATAAAGGCGAAGACTGCGGCCAGAACGGCGAAGCCTTCGAACTGAGCCTGGCCGACCGCTGGATCATTTCGCAGCTGCAGCGCACCGAAGCCGAAGTGACCCGCCAGCTCGACCAGTTCCGTTTCGACCTGGCCGCCCAGGCCTTGTACGAGTTCATCTGGAACCAGTATTGCGACTGGTACCTGGAACTGTCCAAGCCGGTGCTGTGGGACGAAAACGCGCCGGTCGAACGCCAGCGCGGCACCCGTCGCACCCTGGTGCGCGTACTGGAAGTGGCGCTGCGCCTGGCACACCCGTTCATGCCGTTCATCACCGAAGAAATCTGGCAGCGCCTGGCGCCGCTGGCCGGTGTCGAAGGCAAGACCATCATGCTGCAGCCCTGGCCGGTGGCCAATGAAGCCCGTATCGATGAGGCCGCCGAAAGCGATATCGAATGGCTCAAGACCCTGATGCTCGGCACGCGCAACATCCGCGCCGAGATGAACATCGGTCCGGGCAAGCCGCTGGCCGTGTTCGTCAAGAACGCCAGTGCCGAAGACCAGCGTCGCCTCAGCGAAAACGATGCGCTGCTCAAGAAGCTGGCCAAGCTGGAGTCCATCACCGTATTGGCCGATGGCACCGAAGCACCGCTGTCGGCCACTGCGCTGGTCGGCGATATGGAAGTGCTGGTGCCGATGGCCGGCCTGATCGACAAGGGCGCGGAACTGGCCCGTCTCGACAAGGAAATCGCGCGCCTGCAAGGCGAAGTGCAACGCGTGGGCGGCAAGCTGTCCAACGCGGCATTCGTCGACAAGGCGCCGGCGGAAGTGATCGAGAAAGAACGCGCCAAGTTGGCCGAGGCTGAACAGGCTCTGGGCAAGTTGGCGGAGCAACATGCGCGGATTTCCAGCCTGTAAGGCTTGAGTCGCGTAAAAAAGAGACCTTCGGGTCTCTTTTTTTTGCCCGCAGTTCCTGCGCACGCGGTCCATGTGGGAGGGGGCTTGCCCTACGCCGTCTGTAGGAGCGAGCTTGCTCGCGAAAAACGTCAACGATAACGCGTATTTTCTGAATAAACGCGGTGCCTGGGAGTTCTTCGCGAGCAAGCTCGCTCCTACAAAGGGCTAGCCCCCTCCCACATTTGAACGAGTTGGGCTCAGGATGTGTGACAATGGCCGCCACTTTGAGCCAACACCAGAATCAACATGACCGCCCCCAGCACACCCAAACCACCGCGCAAGAAGCCTAAAACCGCCGCCACGGCCAAACCCGTCGCGCCACGCAAAGAGGCTACCCTGCACCCGCGCAACCGCCACACAGGCCGTTACGACTTCCAGGCGCTGATCAAGACCACGCCGGAACTGGCGCAATTCGTGATCATCAATCCCTATGGCAAAGAGAGCATCGACTTCGCCAGCCCGGACGCGGTGCGGGTGTTCAACCGGGCGTTGCTCAAGTCGTTCTATGGCATCCAGCATTGGGACATCCCGGCCGATTACCTGTGCCCGCCGGTGCCCGGGCGCGCCGACTACGTGCACTTCCTCGCCGACCTGCTGGCCAGCGTCAACGACGGCAAGATTCCGCGCGGTTCCATCGTCAAGGTGCTGGATATCGGCATGGGCGCCAACTGCGTCTACCCGCTGATTGGCTACATGGAGTACCGCTGGAACTTCCTCGGCTCGGAGGTCGACCCTATCGCCGTGGCGGCTGCCAAGGCCATCGTGCAGTCCAACGACTTGAGCAAAGTCATCGAGTTGCGCCAGCAACCCAACCCCAAGCACATCCTGCTGGGCCTGCTGGAGCCTGCCGAACGCTTTGACCTGACCATGTGCAACCCGCCGTTCCACGCGTCCATGGACGAAGCGACCAAAGGCAGCGAGCGCAAGTGGCGTGCACTGGGCAAAGCCGACCCCAAGCGCAAATTGCCGGTGCTGAACTTCGGCGGCCAATCGGCCGAACTGTGGTGTGAGGGCGGCGAAGCGCGTTTCGTGACGCAATTGATCGCCGAAAGCGCGCATTTTGCCCACAAGGTGCTGTGGTTCAGCACACTGGTGTCAAAAGCGTCAAACCTGCCCGCGATCGAGACGGCGTTGAAAAAGGCCGGCGTGCTGGAAAGCCAGGTGGTGGAAATGTCTCAGGGGCAAAAGCAGAGCCGCTTCGTCGCCTGGACCTTCCAGACCAAGAACGAACAGCAGATCTGGCGCCAGCGCTGGGTGCGCTGACGCCCACCTGTAGGAGCGAGCTTGCTCGCGAAAAACGCCAAGGCGCCGCGTTCAACCAGGACGGGCGCGTTATCGTTAACGTCTTTCGCGAGCAAGCTCGCTCCTACCGTTGCAAACAAAATCGCAGGCAACAAAAAACCGTGCCCGGATCACTCCGGAGCACGGTTTTTTTACGGCATCTTACTTGTTAACAGCGTCGGTCAGGCCTTTGGCCACAACCAGCTTGATAACTTTCTTGGCAGCGATTTCGATGGCAGCGCCAGTCGAAGGGTTACGGCCGGTACGGGCAGGACGCTCGGTCACTTTCAGCTTGCCGATACCTGGCAGAGTGATTTCGCCGCCGTTTTCCAGCTGATCGGCAACGATCTGGCCCAGTTGGTCCAGCGCTGCGCGCGCGGTGGTTTTCGGCGCGTCGATAGCTTCAGCGATATCAGCGATCAGTTGGTCTTTAGTCAAAGCCATTGTGGTGTTCCTTCCCTATCAAATTCATATGGATTGCAGAGTGCAGTGTCAGCCGTCGAGCCCGACCGTGTCGGCCTGGCGCCCCGGCTATAACCTTTGGAGAACGGGGTTATAGATGCTTGAAACGGGGATTGGTTCGACCTGACAAATGCTGAATGCACGCTTAACGCCGAGACTTGGCGTAAGACGGGGCAAAACTAGCACAGAGACGGGGAAATATCCGCCTCAACATACCCATTTGGTCAGCTTTATCGCTCTAAAGCGTGAAAAAACCCCATATGCACGGTGGGAGAACATCCAAACCGCCCCTCCAGGCGCGTCTTGACCAACGGGTGCGGTACACTGGGCAACTTTTTGCGGGAGGCTCAACGCTCCCCTTCAACCAGCCGAGAAGCCTATGCCGATCCGTCATTGCATCGTCCACCTGATCGACAAAAAACCCGACGGCACACCCGCAGTTCTGCATGCCCGTGATTCGGAGCTGTCCGAATCGGCCGCCATCGAGAACATGCTTGCCGACCTCAACGAGAGCTACAACGCCAAACAGGGCAAGGCCTGGGGTTTCTTCCATGCCGAGTCCGGCGCGCACCCGTTCAGCGGCTGGTTGAAGGAATACTTTGACGGTGGTCAGGATTTCACCACGTTCAGCCGTACCGCAGTGGAACATCTGCAGAAGCTGATGGAGGAGTCCAACCTGTCGACCGGCGGTCACGTGCTGTTCGCCCACTACCAGCAAGGCATGACCGACTACCTGGCCATCGCCCTGCTGCACCACAGCGAAGGCGTGGCGGTGACCGACGAGCTGGACGTGACGCCCTCACGTCACCTGGACCTGGGCCAACTGCACCTGGCCGCGCGGATCAACGTGTCCGAGTGGCAGAACAACAAGCAGTCCAAACAGTACATCTCGTTTATCAAGGGCAAGAATGGCAAGAAGGTCTCGGAATACTTCCGCGACTTTATCGGCTGCCAGGAAGGCGTCGACGGCCCGGGCGAAACCCGCACCCTGCTCAAGGCGTTCAGTGACTTCGTTGAAAGCGAGGACCTGCCGGACGAGTCGGCGCGCGAGAAAACCAAGACCCTGGTGGACTACGCCAGCAGCCAGGCCAAGCTCGGCGAGCCGATGGGCCTGGAAGAACTGTCCGGTCTGATCGATGAAGAGCGGCCTAAAGCGTTCTACGACCATATTCGCAACAAGGACTACGGCCTGTCGCCGGAAATTCCTGCCGACAAACGCACCCTCAACCAGTTCCGCCGCTTCACCGGCCGCGCCGAAGGCTTGTCCATCAGCTTTGAAGCGCACCTGCTGGGCGACAAGATTGAATACGACGAAGCCGCCGGCACCTTGATCATCAAGGGCCTGCCGACCCAACTGACCGATCAGCTCAAGCGCCGTAACTGATGCTTGGCGGGGTCTTGAAGAAAGTCCTGCTGGTGTTGCTGGTGGTGGTGGTCATTCAGAACTGGGGCAAGGTCGAGCGGCTGTTCAACCCGTCGCAGGTGGTGTCCGAGCAGGTACGCAGCTCGGCGCGTGTGGTGCTTTACGCCACCGAGTGGTGCGGCTACTGCAAGCAGATCCGGCGCTTTCTGGACCAGAAGGGGATTCCTTACCAAACCTTCGACATCGAGAAGGATGCCCAGGCGCGTAAGGCGTATGAAGCGCTGGGTGGCGGCGGGATTCCGTTTGTGGATGTCAATGGCACGTTGATTCGCGACTACAACCCGGATGCCATCATGGCTGCCCTGAAATAACCCGGTCCTCGAAAACACCGCAGATCAAATGTGGGAGGGGGCTTGCCCCCGATGGCGGCCTCAGGGCCGATCAGGATGTTGGATCAGATCGCGTACATATCCGTTTCTGCGGTAACGGCCACTTAGGGTTCCGCC
>NZ_CVTO01000133.1:0-8125 GCF_900004715.1 Pseudomonas sp. 24 E 13 | reverse complement strand
GGGTTACCCACGGATTCAAGCCTGCGTTCGGCCAGCGTGGTTTAACGGGGCGCCTAGGATCAAAAGCAGAGCAAGATCAAGAGCGGCTCGCTTCGCATCGTGGTTACGTTTGGGGGTTACAGAGTGGTGTAGATACCTATCCTCGATAGCAGTGTGTCAGTCAGCCTATCTGTAGCTGATACACCGCAATCGGTGGCAGGCCGTTGATCGTGCGAGTTGAACGGCCCCGTGCGCCTAGCGCAACACAATCACCCGCCCCAGCAGCGTGTGTTGCTCGAAGCCGAGGACCGCTTGCAAGGCCTTCAACACGGCGACAGGGTCGTCGCTTGGAAAGCTGCCGCTGACGCGCCTGGCGCCCATCTCGGCATTGAGCAGGAGGATGCGGCCCGGGTAGTAACGTTTGAGGTCCCCGATCACCTCGGCCAGCGGCGCCTTGTAGTAGTTGAGCCAACCGTCGCGCCAGGCCAGGCGTGATTCGCTGTCCACCGAGTGCAGCGGCTCGGCTACACCGTCGGCGTAGGCCACTTGCTGGCCTGCCGTCAGAATTTGCTGCGGCGCCTGTGCGGAGGGCGTTACGCCAACCCGGCCCGACAGCACGGTCACCTGGGCCCCTGCCGGTTGCAGGCGCACTTCGAACTGTGTGCCCAGCACCCGCGTTTCTCCATCGCCCGCCTCGACCACGAAGGGCTGGCCGGTGTGGACAACGCGGAAAAAACCGGCCCCGCGACGTAATTGGATATGCCGCTCGCCGTGACTGAAATCCACCGCAATCGCGCTGTCGGCGTCGAGCGTGACGAGGGACTGATCGGCCAGGGTGACGGTCCTCACCTGCCCTGGCGCCGTCACGTAATCGGCGCCCAGGTCATCGACCCAACGCGACGGCTGCCAACCGGCGCCCATCGACACCATCAACAACAAACAGGCCGCCATGGCCAGGGCGCCGGCCCCACGCACCAGGCGCGAGCGCCCGGAACGGCGCATCGCATCGAGGTAACCCTGCAAGGCCTGTGCGTCTTCGTCGGCCAGGGTGCGTGCCGGCACCTCGCTCAGCTCCCACAGCACCTGGGCCTGGGCGTAGGCTTCGATATGGGCGGGGTCGGCGCGCAGCCATCGGCTGAAGGAGGCTTGATCGCCGCTGCCGGGCTGGTCGTGCAGCCGGCTCAGCCAGTCGAGCGCGGCCTGTTCCTGGGCGGGCGTGGGAGTGACGTTCACGATGCGTTCCCTGGCGTACGTGGGACTGACGGTTCGCGCAGGCTCGCCTTGCACGCTTGCAGGGCTCGCATCATGTGTTTTTCCACCGCGCTTTGGGACAGGCCCATGGCCTTGGCGATCTCTGCGTATTTGCGCCCGTGAATGCGGTTGAGCAGGAAAATCTGCCGGGTGCGCTCGGGCAGGCTGCGCAAGGCGGCTTCGACATGCCGCAGGTCATTGCCCGCTTCGAGGGCCGCCTGGGGTTCGCAGCCCTGGTTGTCCTGCTGCTCCGGCAACCAACCCTCGCTGCTGCGCACGCGGGCGCCTTCGCTGCGCAAATGGTCGATGGCGATATTGCCGGCGCAGCGCAGCAGGTAGGTGCTGAGTTCTTCGACCTGCACCAGCGGGCGGCGCCAGAAGCGCAGGAACAGGTCCTGCACCAGATCAGCCGCCGTGGCGCGGCAACCGACACGGCGGCTGACCAAGGCCTCCATCTGTGAACGCTGGGACAGGAACACCTGCAGGAAATGCGCACGCCCCCCGGCCGCGTCCGGGTGCGCGCTGTCCTGTTGCTTGGGCGGCGGGCTGATCATCATGGGCCTCAGAAAAGGCCAAACGCCGCGACCGGGCTGGCCAGCACGCCGACGCCCGCGAGGATCAGGGCCAGCCGTGGCCGGTACGGCAACAGCAGCACCAAAAGCAGGGCGCTGAGCATGAGCACCGCGCACCACTCCACCAGGCCCTGACCCCAACCGGTGACGGCCACCGCCGGCCAGATCGACAGGGTCAGCAGCAACCAGCCGAGCGCACGCAAGCCCAGGCGCCGTGCAGGCGTGGGTTTGCTGCGCAGCAACTCGCCGTGATGACGATCGGTGGCCAGGCACAGCGCGGTAAACCCGGCGTAGCACAGCAGCAGCGCGAGCAACATTCAGCCGGCCTCCTGCTTGAACGCCAATGCACGCGCGCGCTCTGCCTTGGGCTGCAACGCGGCGCGACGCTGCATCTTCCAGGCAGCCCATCCCAGGAACAGGCCGCTGGCCAGGCATGTCAGGTCGAAGCCGGCCATGGCCCAGTCGCGGCTCATCAGCGAAGTGCCCAAGTGATACGGCGTAGTCAGGGCATTAATCAACGGGATGGCCACAAACAGCAGCGCGCCCAGGCTCAACTGCTCGACCCAGCCCTGGCGACCGCGCCGCAACGCGGCATGCACCAGGCTCAGCCCCCAGGCGATAAAGAAGCTCTGCACTTCCCAGTCGGAACGTTCGGCCATACTCACCGGCAGCAGTCGATTGGCCCAGAAAAACGCCGCGATGGCGATCATCAGCCCCGACATGCTGGCGATGTTCAGCACCTCCACCAACCGCAGTTCAAAGGGCATTACACCGGTTTTGGCGTGCTTGAGCTGACGTTTGCCCAGCCATATCACCAGGCCTGTACCGATCATCGCCGTGCCTGCCAGGCCGCAGATGAAATACAACCACCGCAGCACCGGGCCGGCGAAATGGCCCATGTGCAAGCCGTAGAAACTGCCACCGATGACCGATGGCAAGGACGGTTCACCACTGACCCGCAGCAACTCGCCCGTGGTGCCGTTGAAGGAAACGGTGCTGCCAAAATCTTGCACCACGCTGTCGGAGCCGGCGCGAAATACATTCACCGAGGCGTTGACGTCGCTCGGGTTATTCACCGCCAGGCGCCCGACATGCCCCCCCGCCCACTGTTGCTGCGCCTGCTGGTACATCGGCCACAACGGCAGCAACCTACCCGGCTGGCCGAGTGCCGGGGCATTATCGGAACTGGGAAACACTTCATTGAAGAAGGCACGGCTGTCATTGCCATAGGAGGCCACGATCGGCGCCGGCATGACCATGCTCATGAAAATCACCAGGCTGCTATAGGTGATCATCAGGTGAAACGGCAGCACCAGCACGCCCACCGCGTTGTGCCCGTCCAGCCAGGAGCGCTGGCCCTTGCGCGGGCGGAAGGTGAAGAAGTCCTTGAAGATTTTCTTGTGGGTAATGATGCCGGTGATCAGCGCGACAAACATCACCATGGCGGCGAGGGTCGACAGCCAGCGGCCCCATGGGTAAGGCATCTGCAGTTGGAAGTGGAAGCGGTAGAAGAATTCACCGCCCATGCTTTCGCGGGCCTGCACCGCTTGGCCGCTGACCGGGTCGAGGACTTTCTGGATGAAGTTGCCGCGCTTGCCGGGGTCGACCTTGTCCTGCCACATCACCGACAGGCCGGGGTCGCGGCTGTTGGTCAAGGTAATGAACCAGCGCGCGGCCGTGGGCGCCTGTTGCTGCAGGTAGTCTTGCGCTACGGCGAGGCTGCGTGCGTCGTCCACCGGATGGGCCTGGACTTCGGGCTGCATCCAGTGGGTTATTTCATCCTTGAAATAGGCCAGGGTGCCGGTCAGGAAAATCGCAAACAGCAGCCAGCCGAAAATCAATCCGGCCCAGGTGTGCAGCCAGGCCATGGCTTGGCGAAAACCCTCTTTCATGTGCGCACCACCCAGAACCCAATGCCCGCCAGGGTCGCGAGCAGGGCGCTGGGCAGCATCACCCCGGCCCACGCACGCCACGCGGTGCGGCAGGCGAAACACCAGAGCACCGCCAGCAGGTAGAACACGAATGAACTCATCATGCCGACAATCACCGCGTCGGCGCGCGTCGTCGGCAGCCACAGCGCAAGGCAGATCGCGGCCAGCGAGGCCGTCAGATAACCGCCGACCACAGCCGCCAGTACGCGCGACGTGACGGCGAGGCGATAAGAGGCGGGCAGTGAGGTTTTGCTTTTCATGCGGCAGGCGCCAAGTTCATCAGCGCGCAATATTAATGATAAATATTCTCATAAGCAAAAGAGAACGGATGAATCACCTGCTCGGGTCGATTGCCGAACCGTGTTTGCGGCCCTACAATGCGAACAATTCTTGTTCTCTAAAGCATGCCGATGCTGATGGAGTGATCACGTTGCCGCCGTCCAACACCGTCGAAGTTCTGTACAACGACCATCACCACTGGCTCACCGGCTGGTTGCGACGCAAGCTCGGCTGCCCGCAAAGCGCCGCCGACCTGGCGCAAGATACCTTCATCCGCGTGCTCAGCGCGCGGGAAGCGCCCACGCTGATCGAACCGCGCGCCTTTCTCACCACGGTCGCCAAACGCGTACTGTTCAACTACTACCGTCGCCAGGACCTGGAACGCGCCTACCTCGACGCCCTGGCGCAAATGCCGGAGCACGTCGCGCCGTCGGAAGAAGACCGCGCAATCATCCTGCAAACCCTGGTGGAACTGGACCAACTGCTCGACGGCCTGCCGGTGCAGGTCAAACGCGCCTTCCTGCTGGCCCAGCTCGATGGCCTGACCTACGCGCAGATCGGCGCGCAACTGGGCATTTCCATTGCCACGGTCAAGCGCCACCTGCATAAAGCCGCCCTGCGCTGCTACTTCGCCCTATGAATGTCTCGACCCAGGTTGCCGAACAGGCCGTGCACTGGTTGCTGCAAATGCAGCAAGGCGCGCTCGACCCGCGCCAGCAGGCGGCCTGGCAGCAATGGCTGGAGGCGCATAGCGAACATCAGCGTGCGTGGGACCAGATCCAGCGCGTCAACCAACGCCTGCGTGGCCTGCCTTCGCCGCTGGCGCACGCGGCGTTGAATGCACCGACCTCCACCAGCCGGCGCCAGGCGCTGAAGCTGCTGTTGATCCTCGGCGCCGGTTCGGCGGCAGCCTGGAGCCTGCGCCAGCAACACATTTTGCCGCCGTTGACGGCGGACTACCGCAGCCCTGTCGGCCAGCGTCGCCGCGTGCAGCTGGCCGACGGCAGCCAGTTGCAGCTCAACACCGGCAGTGCGGTGGATGTGCATTTCGATGGCCACCAGCGCCTGATCCGCCTGCTTGAAGGTGAAATCCTGCTGACCGCCCGCGCAGGTGCCACGCCGCTGCGCGTGCTGACCGGCCAGGGCTTGCTCAGCAGCCAGGCGGCGCGCTTGAACGTGCGGCAGTTCAGTGACCATACCCAATTGGCGGTGCTCGATGGCCGTGTCGACGTGATGCCCAACCACTACAGCGGCCTGCCGCTGAGGGTGGACGCCGCGCACCAGGTCAATTACACCCGCAAGGGCTGGGACAGTCCGCGCGCTATCGACGCCAACAGCGGCGCCTGGGCTGACGGCATGCTGGTGGCCGCGCATATGCGCTTGGAAGACTTCCTCGGCGAACTCGGGCGCTATCGCCGGGGCCAGCTCAACTGCGACCCGCAGGTGGCAAACCTGCTGCTGTCCGGCAGTTATCCGCTGGATGACAGCGAACGCATTCTCGATCTGCTGGAAGTCAGCCTGCCGGTCAAGGTGCGACGCTTTACCCGCTACTGGGTGACGGTGCAGGCGCGTGCGTGAAGTTTTTTGAAAACCGCTGAGCCGTTTTCCCTACTTCGCGTGACAGAGAAGGAAAGCCCCCTTGATCCTTCCTTCTCAGGACCACCCTTCATGCCCCTGCAACCGACGCTTCTTGCCCGTACCCTGCGCCAACTCCTGCTCGGCGCCAGCCTCAGCCTGGCCGCGCTGCCCCCGGCGATGGCGGCCGACACCAAGGCCTATCACATCGCGCCGACGAGTCTGGAAGCGGCCCTGAACCAGTTCGGCCGTGAAGCCGGGGTGCTGGTGTCCTTCGGTTCCGAGGTCACCGCCGGTCGGCAAAGCCCTGGTTTGACGGGCAACTACAGCACCGCCGAAGGCCTGGATAAACTGTTGGAAGGCAGTGGCCTGCAAGCCCGCGCCGAGGGTGACAACGCCTACAGCCTGCAACCGGCCGGCGCCCCGGCCACCCTCGAGTTGCAAACCTCCAACGTGGTCGGCGACTGGCTCGGTGACGCGGCGCAGACCAACGTGTTCGAGCATCCCGGCGCCCGTGACGTCATCCGCCGTGACGAATTCGAACGCCAGGGCGCAACCCAGGCCCGCGACGTGCTCAACCGCATCCCCGGCGTCAATGCCCCGGACAACAACGGCACCGGCAGCCATGACATGGCACTGAACTTCGGCATTCGCGGGCTCAACCCACGGCTGGCATCACGCTCCACGGTGTTGATGGACGGCATTCCCGTGCCCTTCGCCCCCTATGGCCAGCCGCAACTTTCATTTGCACCGATCAGCATGGGCAACATGGACGCGGTGGACGTGGTGCGCGGCGGCGGCGCAGTGCGCTACGGCCCGCAGAACGTCGGTGGCATCGTCAACTTCGTGACCCGCGCGATTCCGGATGCGCCCACCGTCAAAGGCGGCCTGCAGACCGAAACCAGCCCGTCCTCCAGCCACGACGGCTTCAAGACCACCGGCAACCTGCTGGCCGGCGGCACCGCCGACAATGGCCTGGGCGGCGCACTCCTGTACTCCGGCACCCGTGGCGGCGACTGGCGTGAAAACAGCGACACGCGCATCGATGACCTGATCCTCAAGGGTAAATACCAGCTGGATGACGCCAACAGCTTCAACGCCATGGCGCAGTACTACGACGGCGAGGCCGATATGCCTGGGGGCTTGAACGTCAAGGACTACAAGGCCGACCCGTACCAGTCGACCCGCCCCTACGACAAGTTCTGGGGCCGCCGCACGATGTTCAACGTCGGCTACCGCTACGAGCAGGATCGCCGTGAATTCACGGTCAACAGTTTCTTCACCAAAACCCTGCGCAGCGGTTACCTCGATCAAGGCAACTTCCTCTCGCTGTCCCCCCGCGAGTATTGGGTACGCGGCCTGGAAACCCGCTTCGCCCAAGGCTTCGACCTCGGCCCCACCAGCCACGAAGTCGGCGTCGGCTACCGCTACATCAACGAAGCCGGCCACGAGTTGCGCTACCGCACGCCGATTGCCGCCAATCAGCAACTGCCGACCACCGACAGCCGTAACGACCGCGACACCCGTGGCGGCACCGAAGCCAATGCGTTCTTCATCGACGACCGTATCGATATCGGCAAGTGGACCCTTACGCCGGGCATCCGCTACGAAATGATCGAGTCCCAACAGACCAACAACCTGAGCAACGTCAAATACAAAGGCGACTACAACACCGCGCTGCCGGCGTTGAACGTGCTCTATCACCTCACCGACGACTGGAACCTCTACGCCAACACTGAAGGCTCGTTCGGCAGCGTGCAGTACAGCCAGATGCCCAACCGCGTGAACAGCGGCGAAGTGAAGCCGGAAAAAGCCCGCACCTGGGAGCTCGGCACACGCTATGACAACGGCAGCCTGCGCGCGGAAATCGGTGCGTTCCTGATCAATTTCGACAACCAGTACGACAGCAACCAGACCAACGACACCGTGATCGCCCGCGGTGAAACGCGGCACCAGGGCATCGAGTCGAGCATCAACTACGCCCTCGACGGCGTGAGCCCGGCGCTGGCCGGCTTCGACGTGTACGCCAGCTATGCGTATGTCGACGCGACCATCCGTGAAGACGGCCCGAACAAAGGCAATCGCGTGCCCTTCTCGTCCAAACACAAAGGCACCCTCGGCGTGGGGTACACCGAAGGCCCGTGGAAGCTCAACCTGGACAGCAGCTACCAGAGCAGCCAGTTCGCCGACAACGCCAACACCCAGGCCGAAAGCGCCGACGGCGCCAACGGACGCATCCCCGGCTACATGCTGTTCAGCAGCCGCGCAGCGTATGACTTCGGCCCGCAGCTGTCGGACTTGAATGTGGCGGTCGGGGTGAAGAACATCTTCAACAAGCAGTACTACACGCGCTCGTTCGACGATAACAACAAGGGCAAATACGTGGGTGAACCGCGCACGGTGTATGTGCAGACGTCTATCGCGTTCTGACTGGAATCTGCAGAACAAAACAAAACCAACTGTGGGAGGGGGCTTGCCCCCGATTGCAGTGGGTCAGCTACAGATAAGCTGACTGACACACTGTCATCGGGGGCAAGC
>NZ_CVTO01000080.1:0-3162 GCF_900004715.1 Pseudomonas sp. 24 E 13 | reverse complement strand
GCCTGGGCGCCCTGTTGCAGGGTGGTCAGGCCTGCGTAGCCGGCGCGGTAGAGCACGCAGGTGTCGGCCAGTTCGGTCATGATCGCGAGCAAGGCGTCCAGGCGCGCGTTCTGTTCTCCGGCATTTTGCTGGCGGCTCTTGTGCAATTGCGGCAGGCCGCGTTGCGTCACCGAAGGGAAGCCCAACTGCGCTTCTTCACGGGCACCGCGAGCGCCGTAACGTTGGGCGACCAGCGCGCCGTGGCTCAGGGTTTGTGGCGCATGTCGGTCGTTGAGTAAGGCTAATCTGGCCGCGTTCAGCGTAACGGCGCCAGGGTCCAGGGCCGCTGCGGCGGTGAGCAGACCAAGCGCCCAGATCGCACCGCGATGAGTATTTACGCCATTGGTGGTAATGAGCATCGCTTGCTCGCCTTCGCGGCCAATACGGCCCAGGGCTTCGCGCAGAGGCAGGCCGATTTCGCCGATTTCAAGCGCGGCCTCGGCCATTTCCTTGAACATCGGCCACAGCGACAGCGCCGAGGCGTGCATCAAGCCCAGGTGCAGATCGGTGTGGGCGCCGTTGCCTCGCCGGTCTACCAGGGCGGGCTTGGGCGACAAATCCGCTTCGTCGATCAGCGCATCGACCGCCCTATCCGCCAGGCGATCGGCCAGGCTCACTTCATGCAGTTTGAGGGCGCGCATCTACCAACTCCTGAATTTGGCGGGTGGGTTGTACAGGCCGCCGGACCAGTCCACCAGATCGGCCACGCTCTTGGCGGCCAACAGCTCGCGGGTGGCGTCGGTGCGACGAATGCCCAGGTCTTCGGGCAGCGCAATCAAGCCTTCGCGGCGCATGCGGGCGGTGTCCTTGGGGTTGTGGCGCATACCGATGGCGGTGACCCCGGCGACGGCAGCGATCATTGCCTGGCGTTCTTCCAGGGAACGCGCCTTGTACAGGTAGGCGATGCCTTCTTCGGTGAGCAGGTGGGTGACGTCGTCGCCGTAGATCATGATCGGCGCCAGGGGCATGCCGCTTTTGCGCGCCACTTCCACCGCGTCGAGGGTGTCGACGAAGGTGGGCTTGCCGCCTTCCTGGAAGGTCTCGACCATTTGCACGACGAGTTTTTTGCCACGTTCGAGCAAGGCTTCGGGCGCATCATCGTGGCGCATGTCCAGCCAGGCCGGTGTGCCGTGGCGGCGACCGCGTGGGTCGTGGCCCATGTTCGGCGCGCCGCCGAAACCGGCGAGGCGGCCACGGGTCACGGTGCTGGAATGGCCATCGCCATCCACTTGCAGGGTGGCGCCGATAAACAGGTCCACCGCGTACTGGCCGGCCAGTTGGCAGAACATGCGGTTGGAGCGCATCGAGCCGTCGCGGCCGGTGAAGAACACATCCGGGCGTGCGGCGATGTAGTTTTCCATGCCCAGTTCAGTGCCGAAGCAATGCACGCTTTGCACCCAGCCGCTTTCAATCGCCGGAATCAGCGTGGGGTGCGGGTTGAGGGTCCAGTTGCGGCAGATCTTGCCCTTCAGGCCCAGGGATTCGCCGTAGGTGGGCAGGATCAGTTCGATGGCGGCGGTGTTGAAGCCGATACCGTGGTTGAGCGATTGCACATTGTGTTTTTCGTAGATACCACGGATCGCCATCATCGCCATCAGCACGTGTACCGGCTTGATGTGACGCGGATCACGGGTGAACAGCGGCTCGATATAGAACGGCTTGTCGGCCACCACCACGAAATCCACCCAGCTGGCGGGGATGTCCACGCGCGGCAAGTCGGTGACGTCGTCCACCAATTGGTTGACCTGCACGATCACGATGCCATCGCTGAAGGCAGCGGGTTCGATCAGCGCGGGGGTGTCTTCGGTGCTGGCGCCGGTGTAAATGTTGCCGGCGCGGTCGGCCATGAAGCCGGCCGACAGCACCACGTTGGGAATCAGGTCCACCACCAGGCGCGCATAGAGTTCGATGTAGGTATGGATCGCGCCGATTTCCAGCAGGCCGTCTTCCAGCAACTGGCTGATGCGCAGGGATTGGGTGCCGGCGAAGGAGAAATCCAGCTTGCGTGCGATGCCTTTTTCAAACAGGTCCAGGTGCTCTGAACGACCGACACTGGGCATGATCATGTGCAAATCGTGGAGCTTGGCCGGGTCGGCCTTGGCTAGGGAACGCGAGAGGAAGTCGGCCTGCTTCTGGTTGTTGCCTTCCAGTACCACGCGGTCGCCGGGAAGGATCAAGGCTTCAAGGGCCTCGACGATCTTGTCACTGGGCAACACTGCCCCGTCTGCATACTGTTTGACCAGCCCGAGCCGCCGCTGCTTCTCGTCGCGCCGCCGCGTCCAGCGCGAGTCGGGGGTGATGGTTGTTGTCATGGTTGCTCCACGGGGGGGTTGCTGTCGTGGGGCTTTACCTTAGGAGTGATTCGGAAGGCCATCAATCAAGCCCGACGACGGATCATTACGGTGGGAGTAATGAAACTCAAAATGTGGGAGGGGGCTTGCCCCCGATTGCGGTGGGTCAGCTATGAGCTGGTCTAATAGTCCCGGACACCTCAATAGGTGAAACTACACCTATTGAGGAGTATTCCATGACCAAGAAGTACAGAAAATTCGACGCCGCTTTCAAGCTAAGAGTCTGCAAGATGATTGTTGACCAAGGCCTGAGCGTGAACTCCGTTTGTACCGATTTAGACTTGAGTGATACTGCCGTGCGCCGCTGGGTCCAGCAGTACCAAGCCGAGCAGTTAGGTGGTACAGGGATTGGTAAACCGTTAACCAGCGAGCAACAGCGTATTCGTCAGCTTGAGCAGCAGATCCGCGAGCTGAAGACTGACAACGATATATTAAAAAAAGCTACGGCCTTCTTTGCCCGCGAATTGAAGTGATCCACCAATTGGTTCACCAAATGCAATGCAAGGCCTACCCGGTAATACGTATCTGCCGGGTTTTGCGGATCAGCCGTTCGGGGTTCTATGAAGCTCGTCAGCGGTCTTTTAAGCCAAAAGCTGTCTGTCCGGTTGCAGCTCAGGTCAAAGCTACGTTCATGACCAATGAGCACTGTTATGGCAGTCGTCGGGTGATGAAAGCACTGCGTAGCGATGGCGTATCCATTGGGCGGCACAAGGTCCGTCGGCTGATGAAACAACAGGATTTACGCCCGATCTGGAAGCGCAAGTTCGTTCAT
>NZ_CVTO01000123.1:13293-26990 GCF_900004715.1 Pseudomonas sp. 24 E 13 | reverse complement strand
AGGAAGGGCAGTTTGAAATCAACCTCGAAGACGACATCGTCGCCGCGTGCCTGATGTGCCGCGACGGCCAAGTCATCCGCAAAAACGCCTAAGCAGGGATTCAGACGATGGAAGAGCTTATCTCCCCCGGTATCTACAACCTGATCATCTTTGTGCTGGCGATTTATGTCGGTTACCACGTGGTCTGGAACGTGACACCCGCGCTGCACACGCCGTTGATGGCCGTAACCAACGCCATTTCGGCAATCGTGATCGTCGGCGCCATGCTCGCCGCCGCCCTCACGGTCACACCGCTGGGCAAGACCATGGGCACCCTGGCTGTGGCCCTGGCGGCGGTCAATGTGTTTGGTGGTTTCCTGGTCACCCGGCGAATGCTTGAGATGTTCAAGAAAAAAGCCCCGAAAGTAAAAGAAGAGGCGCCCAAGTAATGAGCATGAACCTCGTCACGACGCTCTACCTGATTGCGTCGATCTGCTTCATCCAGGCCCTCAAAGGCCTCTCGCACCCGACCACTTCGCGGCGCGGCAACCTGTTCGGCATGCTCGGCATGGCGCTGGCGGTACTCACCACCGTTGGCCTCATCTATAAGCTCGGCGCTGAGCTGGCGACGGCCGGTATCGGCTATGTGATCGTCGGCCTGCTGATCGGCGGCACCGCCGGCTCGGTCATGGCCAAGCGCGTCGAAATGACCAAGATGCCGGAACTGGTCGCGTTCATGCACAGCATGATCGGCCTGGCTGCGGTATTCATCGCCATCGCGGCGGTCGTCGAACCGCAATCGCTGGGTATCGTCAAGCACCTGGGCGACGCCATTCCTGCGGGCAACCGCCTGGAACTGTTCCTGGGTGCCGCCATCGGTGCAATTACCTTCTCCGGTTCGGTGATCGCTTTCGGCAAGCTCTCCGGCAAGTACAAGTTCCGCCTGTTCCAGGGCGCATCGGTGCAGTTCGGCGGCCAGCACAAGCTCAACCTGGTGTTGGGCCTGCTGACGCTGGGCCTGGGCCTGGCCTTCATGTTCACCGGCAACCTCACGGCCTTCGCCGTGATGCTGGCCCTGGCCTTTGTACTGGGCGTGCTGATCATCATCCCCATCGGCGGCGCCGACATGCCGGTGGTTGTCTCGATGCTCAACAGCTACTCCGGCTGGGCAGCGGCAGGGATCGGCTTCTCGCTGAACAACTCGATGCTGATCATCGCCGGCTCCCTGGTGGGCTCCAGCGGCGCGATCCTGTCGTACATCATGTGCAAGGCCATGAACCGCTCCTTCTTCAATGTACTGCTCGGCGGCTTCGGCAATGCGCCGGATGCCGGTGCGGCGGCAGGGTCGAAAGAAGCGCGCCCGGTGAAGTCCGGCTCGGCCGACGACGCGACTTTCCTGCTGACCAACGCCGACACCGTGATCATCGTGCCGGGTTACGGCTTGGCAGTAGCGCGTGCACAGCATGCGCTGAAGGAATTGACCGAGAAGCTGACCCACCGTGGCGTGACCGTGAAGTATGCGATCCACCCGGTTGCCGGCCGTATGCCGGGGCACATGAACGTTCTGCTCGCCGAGGCCGAAGTGCCTTACGACCAGGTGTTCGAGATGGAAGACATCAACTCCGAGTTCGGCCAGGCCGACGTGGTGCTGGTGCTCGGGGCGAACGATGTGGTCAACCCTGCCGCGAAGAACGATCCGAAGTCGCCGATTGCCGGCATGCCGATTCTTGAAGCGTTCAAGGCCAAGACCATCATCGTCAACAAGCGCTCGATGGCCAGCGGCTATGCAGGCCTGGACAACGAACTGTTCTACCTCGACAGGACCATGATGGTTTTCGGTGATGCCAAGAAGGTCATCGAAGATATGGTTAAGGCAGTCGATTGATACTAATGGTCAAGTATGGCCATCACCCTAACGCCTGCGCACTGAAGAAATCTGCAACGTCAGTAAAAAATTGATGTTCAGGTCATGTGCTCTAGTAGTTATGGAATAAATAATAGTGCCTTTAGACCGCAAGCAAGAGTGAGAAATAATGAAAATAAAATCTCTTCAGTTGAGCATTATGTTTTACGCAGGGGCTGCCATTCTCTCCGTAGTGGCAGTATTAGTGCTATATGCGCTAATCTCTGGAGAGAAAACCCAGAACTGGATCGGTGATAAAACCCGAGAGGTTTTGGGGGGGGAGGTTAAAGAGCACTTGGTAGGCCTTTCAAAGTATCAGGTTAGCGAAATTCAGAGGCAGTTGGATCAGCCAATTGCGGTCGCAAAAAATCTTGCAAGAGCCAATGTTTTGGCTGCATCCAAGCCTGATGGTGATCGTGACGCCGAAGGGAAGTTGCTCAGTGATCTTGCCCTTGATGCGCTCGTTCAAAACCCACAACTTGTGACTACCTACATAGCCTGGGAACCAGAAGGTATTTTTGAAAAAACTCCTAATAGCGGTTTGACCGAGCAAGAGCGCTTCTTGCCCTTGTGGTTTCGCGCTGAAGGCGGCAAATACACTCTGTCAAAGCTATATGCTATGGAAAGTGAGGCTCTGCTACCTACGGGGGTAAGAGAGGGCGAGTTTTATTTGTGTCCAAAGGAAAGTCGCTCTGCCTGTGCAACCGATCCTGTAATTTATACTATCAACGGAAAATCAGTACAGTTGACTGCGTTTACCGCTCCGATTCTCGTAAAGGATAAATTCAAAGGTATTGCTGGTGCATCGCTAGATTTGGAGTTCGTCCAAAAAATCCTCGAAAAAGCAAATCGTGAGTTGTATGGAGGGGTGGGTGACATGGCCCTGGTTTCCGGCAACGGCCGTTTCGTAGCGTACACTGGGGATGCTAGTCAAGTAGGGAAATCTGCTAGCGAAGCCTTCGGGAAAGAATTGGTTAGCTCATTTTCAACGCTAAGCACTTCAGACGAAAGTTATAGTCTTGATCAACGAGGCATGATTCAGCTGGCAATTCGTTTTGCCGTTGCCAACACAGCTACGAAGTGGACACTATTGGTGCGACTTCCAGAAAGTGTAGTTTTCAAGAGCGTTAGCGATCTGAAAAATCTCTTGGAAAAACGCTACATTTCCGAAGCGCGCTCAATGGGATTAGTTGGTTTGCTGGTGAGTGGCTTTGGAATTCTGATTGTCGGATTCGTGGCGCGTGGAATCGTTCGTCCACTTCACAATATGCTGGCGATGATAAAGAATGTCGCTAAAGGGGAAGGGGATTTAACCCAGCGAATGAGTAGTTCGCGGGCGGACGAGTTAGGGCTTATTGCTCAAGAGTTTAATGTGTTTTTAGAACAGTTACAGATGTTAATTATTAAGGTCGTAGACTCAACCAAAATGATTGCTGACTCAACGTCCGACGGCGCCGCTATGGCGGCACAAACCCATAAAGGGATGCAGAGTCAGCAGAGTGACGTTGAGCAGATTGCAACAGCAATTAATGAGATGACTACATCCTCGCAGGATGTCGCAGCAAATGCCATGAATGCTGCAAAAGCAACGGAGCGTGCGGAACAAGCGGTAATTGACGGGAAAGTTGCGATGGAGGACGCCGTCGCCGCTATTCACGCGCTCGCTATTCGCATGGAAAATTCTGTCAAGACGGTGAAAGTACTCGAAGAAAGCAGCAATGATATAGGAGCTGTTGTAACTGCGATCCGTGCCATCGCAGAACAAACCAATTTGCTCGCACTCAATGCCGCTATTGAAGCCGCTCGAGCCGGAGATCATGGCCGTGGTTTCGCTGTTGTGGCTGATGAAGTTAGAAGCTTGGCGCAAAAAACCCAGCTTGCGACTGAGGAGGTTAGATTAATCATCGAACGTTTGCAGGGGGGGAGTCAGTCGGTGACCCAATCAATGCTTGAAAGTCATACCCATACTCAATCATGCTTACAGCAAGCGCAGATGGCCGCGCATACCTTCTTGGGTATCACGGCGTCCGTAAACATCATCAATGAGATGAATAATCAGATTGCTGCAGCTGCAGAACAGCAAAGCCAGGTGGCTGAAGAAATCAACCTCACAATAACAGGAATGGGACAAATTACGGATCAAGTCGCCACAGCGGCGAAGAAAGCGTTGGAGTCAGGATCAACCCTTAATGCACTATCGGCTGAGCAGTGTAGGTTAGTCTCCCAATTCAAGGTCTAACTAGCTATTAGTCACGACTGGATGCCGACCTTTAATTAATACTCGTTAATGGTTGGCCCGCTTCAAGCGTAGGCTCAGCTAACATAGGTCGATATGACGTAAATAAGAAGCCCATTAATATCTTTACGCATCCTGATCCTTTTTTTCAGTCAACGGATCCCCGTGCTCTCTCATTCATAGTTCTCTGCGGTGATGCGAAAACAGCGTCAATGAGGGAGAGTTCGTCGATTGGCGATTGGCGATAAGTAGAATTAAATGGCGTAGTATGGAGTCACTTGTACTTGGCTCCTGATGTACCTCAGTAAAATTTATAATTAAGTCCTCCCCTGCTTCGGCAAGAAAAGAAAATCTTTAGATTTCAATGGGGCGGGCGTTAGATGCGAGTCTCGTTTCCTGTTCCATTCTCCTGATTTTCGTATATCGTCAATCTGTCGTCACTCGCCAAGCGTTTTGCCGTAGATGATCTAAATAGTCAGCCCATCGTTGAGCCGCTTCCCGGCGTTGCGCTAGCAGTTGCGCACGCGCATAAACAGCCCCTAGCGCACCTGGCATTCTGTGGGATAACGATAGTTCGAGCACAATTGGATCGATTCCCAAGTGCTCGTGTGCAATGGTTCTGTAGGTCGCGCGAAAGCCGTGAGCAGTGATGTTGTACTCCGGCCAAATACGCTGAAAGGACTTGAGCATGGAGGTCGGGTTTATGGGACGTCCCGGATAGACCGGCGAGACGAACACCCAGCCTTTGCCTTCTTCATCCACCACGCGGGTTTTATGTAGCTCGCGTAACAGAACCAAGGCTTGTTCAGGCAACGGCACGATGTGTTTGCTCTTGTCCAGATGCTTGGTCTTGCTCACCACATAACGCCAATCGGCGCCCACCAAGTCGACATCTTCCCAGCGCATCTGCACCAGTTCGCCTGGGCGGACCGGCAACATGACCAGCAGGCGCATTGCGGTGGCAACGCTGCCGTCGTTGCAGTCATCAAGGCGTAGAAGAAACCTGCCCAGGTCGGATGGCCTTTCGATCGCCGGGTTGCTGGTCACGATGTGGCGAATCTTCAACTCCTCAATGTTGCTGAGCGCCACGTTGCGCTCCACCCAGCCGCGACCTTCGGCAAAGCCCAGAACGGCACGTATGATGGTGCGCACGCGCCGGGCCATGGCCATGGTGCGTTGGCGGCGCAACTCAGTGATGATCGTAGTGATGTGCTCCAACTTGATCTCGCTGATCGGTTTTTTGCCAATGGCAGGCAAGATGTGGTTGTTCAGAGCTCCGGTAAAGCCCGAGATGGATTTTGTCACCAGTTCGGCAGACTTGAATGCCAACCATTGCTCGGCCACGTAAGCGAAGGTGCGCTCTTCATTGAGCAACTGTGCCTCGATCTTGGCGGTCTTGGCCTTGAGCGGAGCGGTGTGGTTAGCCACGTCGCGGCGTGCGCCGCGGGCAATGTCGCGCGCCTCCTTGAGGCTAATGTCGGGGTAAGCGCCGATGGAGAAGCGGTTTTCCTTCCCATGCAGCCGATACTTCAATCGCCAAACCTTGGAAGGGGATTTGCCGACCTTACTCGACGCCCTCACCTCCAAGTAGAGGCCAGGAACTTCGCCATCGGCGTGTTTGCCAGGTTCGGTCAGTGATCGGATCAAGGCATCGCTGAGTTTTCGTTTGAAAACAACCGCATTATCTGGGGGCATCGGTGGGGGCATCCTTTTTAAGGAACCGAAATTTGCCCCCAACTATGCCCCCATGAGTCGTGGAATTCATTGGATTTAGACAGACGGCTATGGACTTAAACAACCAATAACTTGTTGTTATAAAAAGGTTTTATGGAATTTAGTAGAATTCCATTACAGGCTATCGGGGTCCCCAAAAAACATCTGAATCCGCGACCTCAACCACCGCTCCCCCGGATCATTATCCTGCGACCCGCGCCAGGCCATGTGCAGTTCGAACGAGCGCACCGGCAGCGGCGGGTCTTCGGCGCGCAGGCCGCCGGCCGAGGTCAGTGCCTCGGCGGCGTAATCCGGTACGTTGGCAAGGATATCGGTGCCTGCCAGTAGCGTCCCCAGGCCGTTGAATTGCGGAACGGCCAGCACTACGTGGCGTTTGCGCCCGAGTTTTTCCAGTTCTTCATCGATAAACCCGCTCAGGTCACCGGCGAACGACACCAGGGCATGGGGTCTTGCGCAGAAGTCGTCCAGGCTCAATGAGCCGGGCACGCTGTCGGCGCGCAGCAGTTTCGGCAGGCTGCGGCGCAGGACCTTGCGCTTGGCGTTGGCCGGCAGGTCGGCGGTGTAGCTGACGCCGATGGAGATTTCGCCTGAAGCGAGCAAGCCGGGCATGAGGATGTAGTTGACGCGACGCACCACCAGCACGATGCCGGGCGCTTCGGCGCGCAGGCGTTTGAGCAGTTGTGGCAGCAGGGCGAATTCCACGTCGTCGGACAGGCCAATGCGGAAGACCGCAGTGCTGGTGGCCGGGTCGAACTCGGCGGCGCGGCTGACGGCGGTGGAGATCGAGTCCAGCGCCGGGGAGAGCAGGGCGAAGATTTCCACGGCGCGGGCGGTGGGCTCCATGCTGCGCCCGGTGCGTACGAACAGCGGGTCGTCAAACAGCCCGCGCAGGCGTGACAAGGCCGCGCTGATGGCCGGCTGGCCGAGAAACAGTTTCTCGGCGGCGCGGGTCACACTGCGCTCATGCATCAAGGTTTCGAATACGATCAAGAGGTTAAGGTCGACACGACGCAGGTCGTTACGGTTCATCTTGTGTCCTGGAAGAGTCAGCGAACTTGACGAGAGCGGCCATATCAAGAACCTCCAAGGTTCCACTCTGAAGCATGACCGGCATGAATCTTACGGGGAAAGGCTGGTACTCTGCACAGGATAATTGAGTTTTCCTACGTTAGCTGAGGTCTATTCCTCACATGCGGAATCAATGACAAGCATGTCGACTATTAATGGCGACCTGTGGTCTTACCCGTAAAGCCCAGATAGAGTTCATGGCATTAGAGGTTACTTTGACGAGGTTTGCGATGTCCCGCACGATTCGTTTTCACAAGTTTGGTCCGGCCGAGGTGCTCAAATGCGAAGAGCATGCAGCCGCGCAGCCCGCACCGGGCGAAGTGCAGGTGCGTGTCGACGCGATTGGTATCAGCTGGTACGACATTCTGTGGCGCCAGAACCTGGCGTCGTCCCATGCACGTCTGCCGTCTGGCCTGGGTCATGAAATGGCCGGTGTGGTGGTCGCCCTGGGCGAGGGCGTGGACGATTTGGCGGTGGGCGACAAGGTCGCCAGTTTCCCCGCCGAAAGCCCTAACGATTACCCGGTGTATGGCGAGCAGATTGTCCTGCCGCGTTCGGCCCTGACCCGTTACCCGGATGTCCTGAGCCCCATTGAAGCCAGCGTGCATTACACGCCGCTGTTGATTGCGTATTTCGCCTACATGGACCTGGCACGGGTCAAACCCGGGCAATTTGCCCTGGTGACCGATGCCAGCCACTGCGCCGGGCCTTCGTTTGTGCAGTTGGGCAAAGCCCTGGGTGTACGCGTGATTGCCGCGACCAAAGACAGCGACGAGCGCGAGTACCTGCTGTCCCTTGGGGCGGAAAAAGTGATCGTCACCGAAGAGCAGGACCTGCTCATGCAAATCAACAAAATCACCGGCGATCGTGGTGTCGATGTGGTGTTCGACGGCCTCGGCGGGCCACAGATGTCGTTGCTTGGTGATGTGTTGGCGCCACGCGGCAGCCTGGTGTTGTACGGCCTGCAGGGCGGCAACCAGACGCCGTTCCCCGCCTGTGCGGCGTTCCAGAAGAACATTCAGTTCTTCGTGCATTGCATCGGCAACTTCACCGGCAAGCCGGAGCTGGGCATCATTCAGGACCACGTGGCGTTGCAGCGGGCCTTGCGTGATATCAACCAACTGACCGCCGACCGGGTACTGGTACCGCTGAAAACCACCGTGTTTCCGTTCAGCCAGTTCGTTGAAGCTCATCGCTACATGGACGAATGCCCGTGCCGCGAACGGGTTGCGTTGCAGGTTGAAGCTGTTTGAGCTGTAGGAGTATTCGCAAATGAATGCTCCAGCGTCTGCGCGGATACGGCAGATGCGCCATTTGTCAGGGCTTAACCCGCGCCAGGGTTGAGCCGCTCCGAGGGCGTTGCGCCCCGTAAACAATACCTTTTGCCCTCACGCCGCCCTGAAATCCAGCGCGGCGCTGTCGTGTGAGCGTTACTGAAGTTCGCGCTGCAGATCATCTGAGCTGCTTTCCTGCGTTGTTCTGTATCTATTAATCATTATTTGAGCGCCGATAATTGTGGCTTCACCATCATCTCAAGGATTGAGCAATGATTAGCTATTGCACACTACTGTCTCGCGTCAGCGAACTAATCAAGCGATACCCTGGCTGCAGAAATGCGCTCAGAACATCCGACCTTGTTGTCAGGAGCAGGATTAAATGGGTGATTTAATATTTGTCGGAAGTTTCGCTAGTTTGTTAGTTAGGGCGCTGTAGGAAGCTGTCGGAATATTCCTAGGGTGTGCGACGTGACCACACGGGGCCCTGGATTTTAGCGTCTGCGCGTAGGTTCGGTCGTGCGCGGCTCAGGTGCCCGCGCCGGTGATCTTGTTTCCAGGTGCTAGTGTTTAATCATCTTTGTGCCCTCCAGCGGAAGACAAGCCGACAGATGTAATGGGTCAAGCAGCGGTATCAAAAGTTGCTTTGAAACTGATATTTCAACTCAGGTAGTAGAACGATGAGCGCAATTCACGAACAAGCCATGAACTATGTTTATCAGCAAGTTCTGCAACGTTTGATGGGGCACTTCACGCGCGCCGAAAGGACTGCACTCCAATTGTTGATCCAGCGCATAGTGGTGGCGGCAGGCGGGATGGAACAAGTGGCCAACTACAAAGTGTTGATCGCCCACGGCGGCGGTGAGGTGAGCAGTTACACCCTGGCGCTGCTGCGAGCGGCGCAGTTGAGCATCGCTGGCCGTGCGCCCAAGACTTTTCACCTGCGGGTCGCAACGTTGCGGCATGCCGGGATGACACAGGCGACGCTCGACAGTCTGAACGAGGGCTACGGCGCGCTGTTTTTCCACGATGATCCTCGCGTGGAGCTGTTGATGGTGGAAAACCAGGATGTGCAGCCTTTCCATCATCAGCGGCCGGCATCCAGCGTTGGCCGTGAGGTCAGCCAGCGCAATAGGCTGATGATCGGGCACCTGACGTCCGGGGATGTCCGCGCAACGCTGTGCAACGATACTTACCTGGCCATGGGGGATTTCTACCAGCGCATCAGCACGTGGAACGGCGGCGTGCACGCCCTGGTCAGCGGCGACGCGCCACGCAAACAGAGCCAATACCTGGCCTGGCTCAAGCGCGCGGCACTGGGCGCGGGCGTCACTGTGCCGCCGCGCAGGCCCGCCTCGCTCAATATCCTGTTTGCGCGCATGCAGGAGTGGAGCACCGGTTGCTACCGCGACCTCTATGGCGAGCAGTTCGTGGAGACCGAGGGCACTGGCCGTGGCGGGCACCGCCATTTGGCCTATATCGGTGTGGCCGATCTGCTCGACGAGGTCGATGTTGCCTCGGCGCCGCTGCTGACCGACTTCCTGGCCCACAAGCCGGACCCGTTCGACTTTCACTTCAGTCATCCTGACTATCCCAACCCGCTGCTCATGGCGCATCTGCATGGGCTGCAGGCTCGCTGCCTGCGGGAGTTGTCGTACGAGGAGGGCGTCGAAGCGTTCGTGCACCAGGCCAGGGGGGCGATGGGCCGTCGACAAATCCCGCAGAGCCTGATCGACGAGATGAGCAGTCACGAGGGACGCGTGTTGTCGACGACCTACGCCAGCGGGTTCTTTGGCCTGGACGAGGGCCAACTGACTTGCCTGTTGTTCTCTCCGTTCATTCATCACGGCGAGCGCCTGGAGGGTTACCTGCGTCAGTGCCATCCCGGCATGCTGGTGGGGCTTCCTGAATTGCATAAGGCGTTGCAGGGCAAGCCCGCTGCCGACATGTTGCAGCAATGGCTGATTGACACCAGTGGCCTGCCATTGCCTCTCCTGCAGCACTTGTATCGCAAGCGGCCTCTGCACGCGGGCCGTGGCGTCCAGGCACGCAAACGGCGCGGAGCGCGGGTGCAGGCGCAGATTGCGCAGTTGTCGGGACGTTAAGCGTGCCGGTACGTGCAAGCCCGAGCGGACGCTCATGAAGCTGCGAGGAGAGCGGCAAGCCGATTTTGCCTATCAGGCGGTGTACCGCTACATGATCAACCTGATCAATGAAGTCAGCCTTGAGACACCGGTAAAGCTGCCTTCACTGCGGCAACTGTCGACCCGGTTGAAGGTGTCGATCTCGACGATTCAGTACGCTTACTCGATATTGGAGAAAGAAGGGCGGATCTACTCCGTGGCCAAGTCAGGCTACTTTGCCTGGCCGGTGGCCGCCAACGCACAAATGACCACCGGTACCGACTTGCTTGAGCGCCTGTATGCGGCAACGCGGCGGCCGGCCATGGTGGTGCTCAGCGGCGATGAACCGGCGCTGCTGGGCTCACTCGATGGCGCATTGCTGACGCTGGAGCGCCAGTTGATCCGCCGTTATCCCCACCACCTGCAAACTCGCTTGCAACCCTCTGGCGTCTGGGAGCTGCGCGCGGCGCTGGCGGCGCGGTATACCTCTTCGCCCACGCGTTGCTGGCAGGCGGATGAGGTGTATATCGGCGCCGACTTGCGCGGTGTCCTGGAGATCCTGATCGACGCCCTGGGTCTCAAGGGCACGGTAGTGGTCGTCGAGTCACCTTGCGATTATCGGGTCTTGCGCCTGTTGCAGGGCGCTGGCGTGCGGGTTATCGAACTGCCGTGGCAGGCCGATGGCCACTTCAATTTGACGACCTTTGAACACCTGCTGCGCCACGAGCCGGTGCATCTGGTGCTGCTGTCGTCGGTGGTGAGCATGCCGTCAGGCAGCGTGTTGTCGCTACAGGAGCGGTTGCAGGTAGCGCACCTGCTGGAACGCTACGGTTGCTGGCTGCTGGAGAATGACACCTTTGGCGAACTGAGCTTCGCACCGTCCCCAACGGCGTTGCGAGACCTGGTCAACCCCGAGCGACTGATGGTGTTTTCGTCACTGGAAAAGACCCTCGGTCCGGAAGCACCGTTTGGTTTTGTACTGTCGCGGCAACTGAGCAGCCAATTGCAGCGCCAGTTTTTGTTGCGCGCATTCCGTTTGTCGTCGATCCGCCAGCGGGCCATTGCGCGCTTGTACGAAAGCGGGCGGTTTGACCAGCACTTGCAGACGCTGCGCCAACGTCTTGGCGAACAAGCGCAGGCCATGAGTCATCGTCTGGATGTGCGGCTGGAGGGGCGGGTGAGCTACCGAATGCCTGGCGCCGGTGCCAGCTTCTGGCTGCAGTCGACCACGGCGGTGGACATGCATCAGGTGTTCCAGCGCCTGGTGACGCAACAGGTGGTGATCGCCCCGGGTGAGCTGTTCAGCCTCAGCGGCCTGCATCACCAGCATATGCGCCTGAGTCATGCATTCAGCGGTCATCCGAACTTGGATATCGTCCTGGATACGTTGGCCGCGGCGCTGCAGCAGGCACAGGTCTGATGGGTATGAAATTTCTGTTTGAGTTGTGGGATCGATACCGTCGCGCAGTAGTCCAAGTCCCCGTAAACTGTCATTTTTCCGAATACTCATTTTCCGAGGTTTATGCATGACTATCAGTCCTTTTGCGGGCAAGCCGGCACCAGCCCAGTTGCTGGTGGATATCCCGCGACTGGTCACGGCCTATTACACCGGCCAGCCTGATGCAGCGATCTCCACCCAGCGCGTGGCGTTTGGTACTTCCGGGCACCGTGGCAGCTCGTTCGAGCTGAGCTTCAACGAATGGCATGTGCTGGCGATCAGTCAGGCTATCTGCCTGTACCGCGAGGCCCAGGGCATCGATGGCCCGCTGTTTGTCGGCCTGGACACCCACGCCCTGTCGACGCCGGCCGGCGCCAGTGCGTTGGAAGTGCTCGCCGCCAATGGCGTGCATGTCATGCTCGCCGAAGGCGACGAATACACGCCGACGCCGGCGATTTCCCACGCCATCATCTGCTACAACCGTGGCCGCACCCGTGGCCTGGCCGACGGTATCGTGATCACGCCGTCCCACAACCCGCCGCAAAGTGGCGGCTACAAGTACAACCCGCCTAACGGTGGCCCGGCCGACACCCATGTCACCAAGTGGATCGAAGCCAAGGCCAACGAACTGCTGGCCAACCAGCTCGCCGGGGTCAAGCGCATCACCCACGCCCAGGCGCTCAAGGCTGATACCACCCACCGCCATGATTACCTCAACAGCTACGTGGCCGACCTGGTCAATGTGATCGACATGGATGCCATCCGCAGCGCCGACTTGCGCCTGGGCGTCGATCCGCTGGGTGGAGCAGGGGTGCGTTACTGGTCGGCGATTGCCGAACACTACCGTCTGAACCTGGACGTGGTGAACACCGAAGTTGACGCGACCTTCCGCTTCATGAGTGTGGACTGGGACGGCCAGATCCGCATGGACCCGTCTTCCAGCTACGCCATGCAAGGGCTGATCGGCCTCAAGGAGCGCTTCGATGTGGCGTTCGCCTGCGACCCTGACCACGACCGTCACGGCATCGTGACCCCGTCGGGCGGGCTATTGGCGCCGAACAACTACCTGGCGGTGTCCATCGATTACCTGTTCCAGAATCGCCCCGAGTGGCGTGCCGACGCGGCCGTGGGTAAAACCGTGGTCAGCAGCGGCCTGATCGATCGTGTTGCGGCGCGTATGGGCCGTCGTTTGTACGAAGTGCCGGTGGGCTTCAAGTGGTTTGCCGATGGCTTGTTTGAAGGTTCGCTGGGGTTCGGTGGCGAAGAAAGCGCCGGGGCTTCGTTCCTGCGCAAGGACGGTAGCGTCTGGAGCACCGACAAGGACGGCCTGATCCCGGCGCTGCTCGCCGCGGAAATGACCTCGCGCAAGGGCCAGGACCCGAGCCAGCTCTATCGCGGCCTGACTGACGCACTCGGTGAGCCGTTCGCTATCCGCGTCGATGCCAAGGCGACGCCGGCGCAAAAAGCCTTGCTGGGCAAACTGTCGCCGCAGCAGGTTACGTCCACGCAATTGGCCGGGGAGAGCATCCAGCAGGTTCTCAGCCATGCGCCAGGCAACGACCAGGCTATCGGCGGCTTGAAGGTCATGACCGAAAACGGCTGGTTCGCCGCGCGTCCATCGGGTACCGAGGATATCTACAAGATCTACGCCGAGAGCTTTATCGGCGAGGATCACCTCAAGCAGTTGGTGCAGGAGGCTCAGGTGCTGGTAGACGGGGCGATCTCCGAGTAACTGAACGCCCTGAGATCAAAATGTGGGGGCTTGCCCCCGATGGCCTCTGGGCTGGCCGGGCTTTTGTGCCGATCCCGGTCCAAATGTGGGAGGGGGCTTGCCCCCGATGGCGGCCTCTGGGCCGACCCGGATGTTGGATCGGACCGAGTACATATCCGTTTCTGCGGTAACGGCTGCTAATGGTTCCGCTTTTACAGCGGCTCACTTTTG
>NZ_CVTO01000123.1:9383-13243 GCF_900004715.1 Pseudomonas sp. 24 E 13 | reverse complement strand
GGTTACCCACGGATTCAAGCCTGCGTTCGGCCAGCGTGGTTTAACGGGGCGCCTGAGATCAAGATCAAAATCAAGAGCGGCTCGCTTCGCATCGTGGTTACGAGTGCGGCTGCTTTGTGTAGGAGCGAGCTTGCTCGCGAAAAACTAACAGGCGCCGCGTTTATTCAGGAAGCACGCGTTATCGTTGACGTTTTTCGCGAGCAAGCTCGCTCCTACAAGCGGCGGTGTGCGTTTGACTGACTGGCATCAGTTAGATGCCAGCAAGACTTTGGCTCAGGCCAGGTCGACCAGCACAACTTCACTGTCTTCAACCGCCGTCACCCGCAGCACCTGCTCATCGGCAACCGCCACGCCGTCTCGAGCTTGTGCACGCAGGCCATTGACTTCAATCACGCCTGTTGCCGGTACCAGGTAGGCTCGGCGCCCGCTGTCCAGCCGATACTCGGCCGTTTCTCCGGCCTTCAGATTCGCCGCCACCAGGCGTGCGTCGGCGCGAATGCGCAGGCTTTCGGTGTCTCCGGCCTTGCCGCTGGCCAGGGTCACGAATCCTTCGCGTACACCTCGCGGAAACGGCTTGGCGCCCCAGGAGGGTGGCAACCCGGCTTCATTCGGGATGATCCAGATCTGGAAGATCCTGGTCGGCGTGGCTTCCAGGTTGTACTCGCTGTGGGCAATCCCGGTGCCGGCGCTCATCACTTGCACGTCGCCCGCTTCGGTTCGGCCCTTGTTGCCCAGGTTATCCGCGTGACTGATGGCGCCTTCGCGTACGTAGGTGATGATCTCCATGTCGCGGTGCGCGTGCTGCGGGAAGCCGGTGCCCGGCGCGATGATGTCGTCGTTCCACACCCGCAGGTTGCCCCAGTGCATGCGCTCGGGGTCGTGGTATTCGGCAAACGAGAAATGGTGATGGGCGTCGAGCCAGCCATGGTGGGCGCCGCCGAGGGTGTTGAAGGGTCGAAGTTCAAGCATGATCGTCTCCTGTTGATGACCCTATGATCCAACAGCGCATGATCGATAAAAAGCGTAAAAACTGCCTTAATCCTATCTATTGATTCGATGGGAAATTAGGGCAATAACTTTCACTTCATCGCCTAACTGCATGACAGCAAAGCATTTGGCTGGAACTTGGGGTCAATTCCGGCGACCATGGCGCACTGTCGAAACCCAGCTCATCCCAGGAGTCCGCGTGCCGCACCCACAGCCTGATCTGCCCCCCGAATTGCGCCCGCTGGCGGAAATGCCGCTGTTGAAACGGCTTGCCGCGCGTCTGTTCGGACACGGCCTCACGCGGTTGCGCGCTCAACACCGTTTCTCCTGGTTGCATGGTCAAGCCGACGGTTTTCGCAGCGGGCATGAAGCCGGTGTAGAGTACGGCTACCGAGAGGGCAAGGCGGACGGTTTGCAAGAGGGCCGGCAAGTCCTGCTGATTCGCGATTTTCGTAGCGATGAACCCCGTGCTCCGGGCATTGATGACAACCTGTTCGATGACTGGCGATTGCCCCTGACCGCCGACATTAAAAAGCGCATCAAGGCCGACGTGGCGCGTTTGCTGCCGGCCCACGCCCAGCCTAGCGCCGCGCAGTGGAAAATGATCTTCAGCGACACGCCTTCGACCTCAGTGATTGCAGGTGCCGGCGCCGGCAAGTCGACCTCCCTGGTGCTGCGCATTCTGCTGCTCACCCATTACTTGGGTTTCGAGCTGAGTTCGATGACCGTGGTGACGTTCACCCGCGAGTCGCGCAAGGACTTCATCCACAAGCTCATGCAGATTCTCAGCCTGTGGGGCCAACCCCTTGGCCAAAAAGAGGCCCAGGCGGTGGTGCGCACCTTTCACTCACGCATCCTGCCGATGGTGCGCTGCCTGCCGGGCTTTGAGCGACTGCAGGCGTTCGAGAACCTCGGCGCCGGCTTGGAGGACGCCGACAGTAACCCGTTCGACTTGCGCATCAACGACGCCCAGCGCCAACAGATGAACGCCTGCTACCACCGCTTGCACGGCAGCCACGCGCGTTTTCGTGAGTTGATCGCGCCGCTGGCGCGCCATGGGCTGCAACTCAAGGAGTTGGAGCGTGATCACCCGGATGTACAAAAGCGCATGGCGGTGACGGAACTGGCGGCCAGGCGCGATGAAGAACTCTGCGACGTCATCGAGGATCTGTGGTTTCGCGCCGGCGCGTGGCCGATCAAGGGCATTGAGCCGAGCCGGCAGGCGTTCGACATCAATGGGGCGATATTTCATTGCCATGGCTATATCCCCGAGCTGGACGCGTGGGTGGTGCTGGGCTTTGATTCGCGGGAAAGCCCCCAGATCAGCCGGCCCAATTCAAAGCTGTCAGTGCGCGCGGAGTGGGCAGTAAAGCGCACCCTGTTTCAAGCTTTCTGCCGCAAGCCTTTGATATGGCTGGATAACTATGAGTCTTCAACTAGGTTATTAGGCAGTCTGGCGGGCGACGCCACGGCCGGGCCGGGGTTCGATTACAAGGTCAAGGGTGAGCTTGCTTCCGCGCCGCTGTTGGACTGCTTTGTGATGGCCGCCGGCTTTATCGAGAACCTTGGGTTGGATGTGCCCGGCGCCGTAGGCCGCATGAGCTTTGCCAAGGACGACCCGGACCGCTTGTTCTTCGAGGCCCTGGGCATTTTCTGGAAGGCCCTGGAAGACCACTTGCTCGATCAATCGCCGCCGATCATGACGTATAACCGCATGTTTTCGTTGTTTGGCGAAAATACCCCGGAAAACCTCAAGCTGCTCAGCGACCCACTGCTGCGGCCGATGTCGCACCTGATGATCGACGAGTTCCAGGACGTATCGCCGCAGATTGTCTCGTGGATCCGTGCCAGCCTGCGCGAAATCCGCAGCCGTGGCCCGGCCATGCACGTCGGGCGCGGGGCGCAGCGTTCATCGCTGCTGTGCGTGGGGGATGACTGGCAGTCGATCTACGGCTGGCGCGGCAGTTCGCCCAAATACTTCATGGAGTTCAATAAGGAGTTTGCATCGCCGACTACCACGCGGGTGATGCTCGCCGAGAACTACCGCAGCCATCAACACATCATCGATGCTGCCGAGCACATCGTGCGCAGCGCGCCGGCCATTCCCGGTAAAAAGGCCAGGGCCAGTGGCGAGCCCAAGCCGCTGGTGCCCGTGACAGTGCGCGAGCGCGACGACGCGGCACTGGCGCAGCAGCTGCTCGAGCATTATCAGCGGGGCGATAAGATCTTGATGTTGTATCGAAAAAGTAGCGATAAGTTGTTGATACAAGAGCATATTCAGGCTTTAGTTAATCTGGATTCTAGCTTGCCGCCTCAGGCGCGCAGGCTCAAACAGCTGACCTATCACAGCGCCAAGGGTTTGCAGGCGGACGTGGTGTTTCTACTGGGTGACTGCCAGCACCTCACCAGCTCGCCCTACAAGAACCAGGTCTATCGCATGGCGGGCCTGGGCAAGGATGGCGACAGCGAGGCGTATGACAACGCACAAAAAGACGAAGTGCTGCGCCTGGCCTACGTCGGCATCACGCGAGCGGTCAGCCACTGTTATTGGTATGTGGAGAAGCCTGAAGGCCAGGCGGTGAATGTGCCAAGAGCATCGGAGCGGGTGGACGGCAGGAAGGCGTATTTCGACGATCAACGCGGTTAATCGGCCTCAATGCGATCTAAATGTGGGAGGGGGCTTACACCCCGATTGCGGTGGGTCAGTCACAGATGTGCTTACTGACACTCCCTCATCGGGGCATAGGTATCTACACAATTTTGGTGCGAAACCGCACCTGTGGCGAGGGAGCTAACGCGTATTTACCTGACGCTCCGAGGTCCAAATGTGGGAGGGGGCTTGCCCCCGATGGCGGCCTCTGGGCTGGCCGGGA
>NZ_CVTO01000123.1:0-9303 GCF_900004715.1 Pseudomonas sp. 24 E 13 | reverse complement strand
CAAGCCTGCGTTCGGCCAGCGTGGTTTAACGGGGCGCCTGAGATCAAGATCAAAAGCAGATCAAGATCAAAAGCGACTCGCTTCGCATCGTGGTTACTGTTGGGCGCTGCTGAGTTGTGTAGGTACCTATGGCCATCGGGGGCAAGCCCCCCTCCCACAATTGGATCTCATTGGCATGCGGCAATCGATCAAGCCCGCAACGACAGCGGCGGCACAAAACTCTCAAGCTCATCTTCCACTGCCTCGATGATGCGCTCGACATCGGCGGCGTTCATCACGGTGGCGCAGGGAATGCCGGCGATGGCGATCAGTGTCTCGCCGCTGGTCCGATCGAACAGGCGGGCCACCATGCTGCCGGGGGCGTCCATGCTCCCTTCGAAGCCCATCGGATGAAAATGCCAACGCATCAGTTGGCATGCATTGGGAAAGGTCACTTTGTTCATATTGCCCACCTTGTTCATTGAGCGCTTCCTTTAGCTCGCGGCAGGGGCCAGGACCGTCAATAGTCCTGGTGTCGAGCAGTAAAAATAGCATTCGTTCGCAAGGGGAACGCGACTTTTTCAAGTCCGTTCGGCGGTTCTTTGATCTGGATCATGTCCTGCCGGTCGCCAGGCTGGCGAGAGGCGCCACGGCATGGGCGACACGTCGTTGCAAATCAACTGAACGTCATGACTCATCCGCTAACTGAATCAGCTCTGGGGAAGCGGGAGGGCCTAGAGTGAGCAGGCGTTGCAGGTAATGTCCCAGGCGCGGTGGCACGATGAATTGTTCGGTGTGATTGATTTCCTCGACGCTCCACCAGCGCATCTCCTTGACCACGGCTTTCTCTTCGTCGGTCTGATGCTGTGTCGTGAAGTCGACGCGGGTAGCCCGATAGAGCAGAAAGGACTCATCCAGAAGAACCGGCGTGCCATTACGCATCAATGTATGTTTTCCCGTCCACACCAGGCGCCCTTGGGACAGTTCTTCGGGGCGGTATCCCGCTTCCTCGAACAGCTCACGTTGTGCGGCGTCTTGAAGGCTTTCGTCCGGCTTGATTCCGCCACCCAGGGTGCACCAGAAGGTCCGGTCAGGCAGGGTCACCTGCATCAGTAGAATTTGATCATGTGGATTGAGCAGAAGGGCCCGGACATTCTTTCGGCAGGGCAGATCACAGGGGGCCATGCAGGTGTTCCTTTTTGATCTCGGCGTTCAACCCTAATGGAGCGTTCGCTGATATACGAGGTATACCTGACATTGATTATCTTCAATCCCCGTCAAGTTGGCCCGTGTCCCGGCATCCGGGGGCAGACCAGTGCTACTTTAATCTGCAGGTAGTGGCTCATTAATATTGCTTATGCCACGGTGTCAATATATTGGATCCATTATTCAAGTACGGCGCTGAGTTAAAGCGCTTTAGCGCTATTTAATATTTAAATAACGCTGGGCTTAGATTAGGCGTGCAATCAGCAAGCGCGCCCAATAAATGCTGCGCGAGACTTCCTGATGTTGAACCTGCATCACTTTTTCATCAGTGAAATATGTGTAGACGAAAGATTTCAAGTTGTGTCAGTTTTCTTACGCCTTCAAAAGAGGTGAGTGATAGGACTATCCTCGCCCGCGAGGTTCCTATCGAACAAAGACTGATGCACTTGCAAACAAGGAAGTACGTTTATGTCAAAAGTAAAAGACAAGGCTATTGTATCTGCCGCGCAAGCCAGCACTGCTTACTCGCAAATCGATAGCTTCAGCCATTTGTATGACCGTGGCGGCAACCTCACGGTCAATGGCAAACCGTCCTACAGCGTGGACCAGGCAGCCACCCAGCTGCTGCGGGACGGCGCCGCGTACCGGGACTTTGATGGCAACGGCAAGATCGATCTGACCTACACCTTCCTCACCTCGGCTACCCAGAGCACCATGAACAAACATGGCATCTCGGGCTTCAGCCAATTCAACGCCCAGCAGAAAGCACAGGCCGCACTGGCCATGCAATCCTGGTCGGATGTGGCCAACGTGACCTTTACCGAAAAGGCCTCCGGCGGCGACGGGCACATGACCTTCGGCAACTACAGCGGTGGCCAGGACGGCGCGGCGGCGTTCGCTTACCTGCCCGGCACCGGCGCAGGCTACGACGGCACCTCGTGGTACCTGACCAACAACAGCTACACGCAGAACAAGGCGCCGGACCTGAACAACTATGGCCGGCAGACCCTGACCCACGAAATCGGTCACACCCTGGGCCTGGCTCACCCTGGCGACTACAACGCCGGGAACGGCAACCCGAGCTATAAAGACGCGACCTATGGACAGGACACGCGTGGCTATAGCCTCATGAGTTACTGGAGCGAGAGCAACACCAACCAGAACTTCAGCAAGGGCGGGGTCGAGGCTTATGCTTCCGGTCCGCTGATCGACGACATTGCCGCGATCCAGAAGCTCTACGGTGCCAACCTCAACACCCGCGCCGGTGACACCACCTACGGTTTCAACTCCAACACCGGGCGTGATTTCCTCAGCGCCACATCCAATGCCGACAAGCTGGTGTTCTCGGTATGGGACGGTGGCGGCAACGACACCCTGGACTTCTCCGGCTTTACTCAGAACCAGAAGATCAACCTCAATGCGACCTCGTTCTCCGACGTTGGCGGCCTGGTGGGCAACGTGTCCATTGCCAAGGGCGTTACCATCGAGAACGCGTTCGGCGGCGCGGGCAATGACCTGATCATTGGTAACCAGGCGGCCAACCTGATCAAGGGCGGGGCCGGCAACGACCTCATCTACGGCGGTGGCGGTGCGGACCAACTGTGGGGCGGCGCCGGCAGCGATACATTCGTGTACGGTGCCAGTTCCGACTCCAAGCCAGGGGCCGCAGACAAGATCTTTGACTTCACCTCGGGTTCGGACAAGATCGACCTGTCCGGTATCACCAAGGGTGCGGGGGTGACCTTCGTCAATGCGTTTACCGGGCATGTCGGCGACGCAGTTCTGTCCTACGCCTCAGGTACCAACCTGGGTACGTTGGCGGTGGACTTCTCCGGGCACGGCGTGGCGGATTTCCTCGTCACCACCGTTGGCCAGGCGGCTGCCAGCGACATCGTGGCGTGATGTAAAGCGCGGCGCGCAGGCGCCGCGTTCCAGGATGGAGCCAGACGATGCAGCGTTTTTCCAAGTGGTTGACCCTTTTGATCGTGTCGGCAGGAGCCCATGTAATGGCGAGCAGTCTTGTTTTACCCAGCACCGCGCAATTGGCGGGGCATTGGCAGTTGCACCAGGGTGACCAGGTGTGCGCGCTGGACCTGCAAGAGCAGGCCAACCGCCTGGGCGGCGATGTAGCGTGCGTAGCGCAATGGCTGGGTGAAAAGCCCTTGACCTGGTCGCCCACTCCGGACGGTATCTGGCTGATGAATGCCGAAGGCAGCGGGATCACGCACTTGAACCGCCAGGCGGAAGGCGAGTATGAGGGGCGCACTAAATCCGGTGCGGTAGTTGCATTGCGACGCACGCCTTAGTTTCCAGTTATAAGCTTATAACTTCATTTGTTAGTTGGCCGCGCCTTAATCAGGGGTTGGGCAACTATTGCGCGTTATCCGGGTTCAGGGAAGATAAGAAGATATGGCCAAGCCCCAAGCTGTTGCGCCCTTGTTCAAGGCGCTGGGTGAATACAAGAGCATCTTGATCAGCATTGGCTGTTTTACCGCCTTGATTAACCTGTTGATGCTGGTGCCATCGATTTACATGCTGCAAGTGTACGACCGCGTGCTGTCCTCCCAGAATGAAACGACGCTGGTGATGTTGACGCTGATGGTCGTCGGGTTCTTTGCCTTTATTGGCCTGTTGGAAGTGATCCGCAGTTTTGTGGTGATCCGCATCGGCAGCCAATTGGAGCGACGTTTCAACTTGCGCGTCTACCAGGCCGCGTTCGAACGCAACCTGCAACGCGGGCAGGGGCATGCAGGGCAATCCCTGGGCGATCTGACCCACATTCGCCAGTTTATTACGGGGCCTGCGCTGTTCGCGTTTTTCGACGCGCCCTGGTTTCCCATCTACCTGTTCGTGATTTTCCTGTTCAACGTGTGGCTTGGCGTACTGGCCACGGCGGGCGCGGTGCTGCTGATCGGCCTGGCCTGCCTGAATGAGTACCTGACCAAAAAGCCGCTGGGTGACGCCAGCGGTTTTTCCCAGCAGTCGACGCAGTTGGCCACCAGCCATTTGCACAATGCCGAAACCATCCAGGCCATGGGCATGCTCGGTGCGTTGCGCCAGCGCTGGTTCGCGGTGCATTCGCAGTTCCTCGGCTTGCAGAACCAGGCCAGCGACACCGGCTCGGTGATCACCTCCCTGAGCAAATCCTTGCGGCTGTGCCTGCAGTCCCTGGTATTGGGGTTGGGCGCCTTTTTGGTGATCAAGGGCGATATGACCGCCGGGATGATGATCGCCGGCTCCATTTTGATGGGCCGGGTCCTCAGCCCCATCGACCAGTTGATCGCGGTATGGAAACAATGGAGCTCGGCCAAGCTGGCCTACCAGCGCCTTGACGAATTGCTGCGTGAGTTCCCCCCGGAAGGCGAGCAGATGGCCTTGCCTGCGCCCAAGGGCCAGGTCAGTTTCGAGCAGGTCAGCGCCGGCCCGCCCGGTCGACGCCTGGCGACCCTGCACCACGTCAGCTTCAACCTGGGCGCCGGCGAAGTGCTGGGCGTGCTGGGCGCTTCGGGCTCGGGCAAGTCCACCCTGGCCCGGGTGCTGGTGGGGGTATGGCCGACCCTGGCCGGCACCGTGCGCCTGGACGGCGCGGATATTCACCGCTGGGACCGCAATGACCTTGGCCCCCATATCGGCTACCTGCCCCAGGACATCGAACTGTTCAGCGGCAGCATCGCCGACAACATCGCGCGCTTTCGCGAAGCCGACCCGGAACAGGTAGTGAAGGCGGCGCAACAGGCCGGCGTGCATGAATTGATCCTGCGCCTGCCCCAGGGCTACGACACCGTACTGGGCGACAACGGCGGCGGCCTGTCCGGCGGGCAGAAGCAACGCGTGGCCCTGGCGCGCGCCTTGTACGGCGGGCCGCGCCTGATCGTGCTGGATGAGCCCAACTCCAACCTCGACACCGTCGGCGAAGCGGCACTGGCCAGCGCCATCATGCAGTTGAAGGCCCAGGGCAGCAGCGTGGTGCTGGTGACGCACCGTTCCTCCGCCTTGGCCCAGGCCGACAAGTTGCTGGTGCTCAGCGAAGGCCAGCTGCAGGCGTTCGGACCGAGCCAGGACGTGCTGCGCGCGTTGTCCGGCCAGCACGAGGCACCGAGGGAAAAAACCGGCGGTAGGAGCGAGCTGGCTCGCGAAAGTCGTCAACGATGACGCGCTCCGATTGGATACCCACAGTGCCTGTGCGCTTTTCGCGAGCAAGCTCGCTCCTACACGTTTTGCGTCAAGCAGTAAGGATACGTGCATGATTTACGAACAACACGACGCGCGCTTCTTCGTGCGCATGGGCTGGCTGCTGACCGTGGTCGGCGCCGGCGGGTTTTTCCTCTGGGCCAGCCTGGCGCCGCTGGATCAAGGCATTCCGGTGCAGGGCACGGTGGTGGTGTCGGGCAAGCGCAAAGCCGTGCAGACCCTCAGCCCCGGCGTGGTCAGCCGGATTCTGGTGCGCGAAGGCGAGGTGGTGAAACAAGGCCAGCCGCTGTTTCGCCTCGACCAGACCCAGCACCAGGCCGACGTGCAATCGCTGCAAGCCCAGTACCGTATGGCCTGGGCCAGCGCCGCACGCTGGCAGAGTGAACGTGACAATCTGCCCGGCGTCAGCTTCCCCGCGCAACTGAGCGACAACCCCGACCCGGCCCTGGCGCTGGTACTTGAAGGCCAGCGCCAACTGTTCAGCAGCCGCCGCGAAGCCTTTGCCCGTGAGCAGGCCGGCATTCGGGCGAGCATCGACGGCGCCACGTCGCAGTTGGGCGGCATGCGCCGTGCCCGCAGCGACCTGACCGCCCAGGCGCAATCCCTGCGTGACCAACTGAGCAACCTGCAACCGCTGGCCGACAACGGCTACATCCCGCGTAACCGCCTGATGGACTACCAGCGCCAGTTGTCCCAGGTGCAGCAGGACCTGGCGCAGAACGCCGGCGAGAGTGGCCGCATCGAGCAGGGTATTGTCGAGTCGCGCCTCAAATTGCAGCAGCACAGCGAGGAATACCAGAAGGAAGTGCGCAGCCAATTGGCCGACGCGCAGCTGCGCAGCCTGACCCTGGAGCAGCAACTCACCTCCGCCGGGTTCGACCTGCAGCACAGCGAAATCAACGCGCCGGCCGATGGCATCGCGGTCAACCTCGGCGTACACACCGAGGGCGCCGTGGTGCGGGCGGGGGAAACGTTGCTGGAGATCGTGCCGCAAGGCACGCGCCTGGAGGTGGAAGGGCATTTGCCGGTGCACCTGGTGGACAAGGTCGGCACGCACTTGCCGGTGGACATCCTCTTCACCGCCTTCAACCAGAGCCGCACCCCGCGCGTGCCGGGGGAGGTGAGCCTGATTTCCGCCGACCAGATGCTCGATGAAAAGACTGGTGCGCCTTATTACGTGCTGCGCACCACCGTCAGCGAGGCGGCGCTGGAAACACTCCACGGCCTGGTGATAAAGCCGGGCATGCCCGCCGAGATGTTCGTGCGCACCGGCGAGCGCTCGTTGCTCAACTATCTGTTCAAGCCGCTGCTGGACCGCGCCGGCTCCGCGTTGACCGAGGAATGAACATGAAGCCTGTGTTCATCGCCTTGCTGTTCACTTGCGCCAGTGCCCACGCCGCCATGGGTCCGTTCGATGTGTACGAGCAGGCCCTGCGCAACGACCCGGTGTTCCTCGGTGCGATCAAGGAGCGCGACGCCGGCCTGGAAAACCGCACCATCGGCCGCGCCGGCCTGTTGCCGAGGCTGTCTTACAACTACAACAAGGGCCGCAATAATTCCGAAGCGCACCTGCCCGACGGCCGTGGCGGCAGCTATCGCGACGACCGCAACTACAACAGCTACGGTTCCACCTTCAGCCTGCAACAGCCGCTGTTCGACTACGAAGCCTACGCCAACTACCGCAAGGGCGTGGCCCAGGCGCTGTTCGCCGACGAGAGCTTTCGCGACAAGAGCCAGGCCCTGCTGGTGCGGGTGTTGAGCTATTACACCCAGGCGTTGTTCGCCCAGGACCAGATCGACATCGCCCGCGCCAAGAAGAAAGCGTTCGAGCAGCAGTTCCAGCAGAACGAACACTTGTTCAAGGCGGGCGAGGGCACGCGCACGGACATCCTGGAAGCTGAATCGCGCTATGAACTGGCCACCGCCGAAGAGATCCAGGCCCTGGATGAGCAGGATGCTTCCCTGCGCGAACTGGGCGCGCTGATCGGTGTGCAAAGCGTCAACATCGACGACCTCGCACCGCTGAACCAGAGCTTCGCCGCGTTCAGCCTGAGCCCGGCCAACTATGCCACCTGGCACGAACTGGCATTGACCAACAACCCGGTGCTGGCCTCGCAGCGCCAGTCCCTGGAAGTGGCGCGCTATGAAGTGGAGCGCAACCGCGCCGGGCATTTGCCGAAAATTACCGCCTACGCCAGTTCGCGCAAGCAGGAATCGGACAGCGGCAACACCTACAACCAGCGCTACGACACCAACACCATCGGCGTCGAAGTCAGCCTGCCGCTGTATGCCGGCGGCGCTATTTCGGCCTCCACGCGCCAGGCCAGCCGCGCCATGGAGCAGGCCGAGTACGAACTGGAAGGCAAGACCCGCGAAACCCTGATCGAACTGCGCCGCCAGTTCAGCGCGTGCCTGTCGGGGGTGAGCAAGCTGCGCGCCTATCAGAAGGCCCTGGCCTCGGCCGAGGCACTGGTGGTGTCGACCAAGCAAAGCATCCTCGGCGGCGAGCGGGTCAACCTCGATGCGTTGAACGCCGAGCAACAGCTCTACAGCACCCGCCGCGACCTCGCCCAGGCGCGGTACGACTACCTGATGGCCTGGACCAAATTGCATTACTACGCGGGCAACCTGCGCGACACCGACCTGGCCAAGGTGGACGAAGCCTTCGGCCCGGAGCGAACGCGGTAGGGGCACGACATAACAATAAAACAGGAGTGTACGGATGATCACCGATTCACCACGGTTCAAACCCTTCACCGCAGGCTCATTGCTGCTGTTGTCCGTTGCGGCGCAGGCGCAATACACCGAGACCGGCCAAGCGGGTAACCCCGCCAGTTGGCGTTCCGCCGAATACCAGAGCGATTGGGGCCTGGGGCGTATGAAGGCCGATGAAGCCTATGCCGCCGGAATCAGCGGCAAGGGCGTGAAAATCGGCGCGCTGGATTCGGGGTTCGATGCCAATCACCCCGAGGCGTCCAAAGAGCGCTTCCACCCGGTCACCGCCAGCGGCACGTACGTCGATGGCAGTACCTTCAGCACCACGGGCGCGCTCAACCCGAACAACGACTCCCACGGTACCCACGTCACCGGCACCATGGGCGCGGAGCGCGACGGCGTGGGCATGCATGGGGTGGCGTACAACGCACAGGTGTATGTCGGCAACACCAACGCCAATGACAGCTTCCTGTTCGGCCCGACCCCGGACCCCAAGTATTTCAAGGCGGTGTACAGCGCCCTGGTGGACTCCGGCGTGCGCGCCATCAACAACAGCTGGGGCAGCCAACCCAAGGACGTCAGCTACCAGACCCTCGGTGACCTGCACGCGGCCTACGCCCAGCACTACAATCGCGGTACCTGGCTGGACGCGGCGACGGATGTGGCCAAGGCCGGCGTGATCAACGTGTTCAGCGCCGGCAACAGCGGCTATGCGAATGCCAGCGTGCGCTCGGCGCTGCCGTACTTCCAGCCGGAACTGGAAGGTCACTGGCTGGCGGTGTCGGGGCTGGATAAGGCCAACAACCAGAAGTACAACAAGTGCGGCATCGCCAAATACTGGTGCATCTCCACTCCGGGTGCGCTGATCAACAGCACCATCCCGGACGGCGGTTATGGGGTCAAATCCGGCACCTCGATGTCCGCGCCCCATGCCACCGGCGCCTTGGCGCTGGTGATGGAGCGCTATCCCTACATGACCAACGAACAGGCGCTGCAGGTACTGTTGACCACCGCCACGCAACTGGACGGCTCAATCACCCAGGCCCCCAACGCCATCGTCGGCTGGGGCGTGCCGGACCTCGGCCGGGCGATGCACGGGCCGGGGCAGTTGCTCGGCGCAATGAACGTGAACCTCGCGGCCGGGCAGGGCGATGTGTGGAGCAATGGCATCTCCGACCAGGCCTTGCTCCAGCGCCAGGCCGAAGACCGCGC
>NZ_CVTO01000079.1:0-17163 GCF_900004715.1 Pseudomonas sp. 24 E 13 | reverse complement strand
GTGTCCGCCCATTCCCTGACGCAACGCTTGCCGCAGCACCAGATGCCGGCCGAACTGGCGGAGTTGGCGCAGACCTTCAATGCCATGCTGGGCCGCCTGGACGACGCGTTCCAGCGCCTCTCGGCCTTCTCCGCCGATATCGCCCACGAACTGCGCACACCGCTGTCAAACCTGCTGACCCAGACCCAGGTCATCCTCACCCAGCCGCGCCCACTGGAGGATTACCGCGAAGCGCTGCACAGCAACCTGGAGGAATTGCAGTGGATGGCGCAATTGGTCAACGACATGCTGTACCTGGCCAAAGCCGACCACGGTTTGCTGAACCCCAGGCGCGAGCCTTTGGCACTGGCTGATGAAGTCGAGGCGTTGCTGGAGTTTTTTGCGCTGCTGGCCGAAGACGCGCAGATTTCGCTGGTGTGCGACGGCCATGCCCACACGCCCGGTGATCGCGGCATGTTGCGCCGAGCCCTGTCCAATCTGTTGGAGAACGCACTCAGGTTTACCCCGGCGGGCGGCGAAGTGCGGGTGCGCCTGGCAGACGATGAGCGCGGCGTGAAGCTGACGGTGGAAAACACCGGGGAAGGTATTTCGAAAGATGTGTTACCCAAACTGTTCGATCGCTTCTACCGGGCCGATCCGGCGCGGCGCGAGGGCAGCAGCGAGCATGCGGGGCTGGGGCTGGCGATTACCCAGTCAATTGTGCGGGCGCATGGGGGGAGGATTTATTGTGAGTCTGAGGCGGGGTGGACGCGGTTTGTGATTGAGTTGCCTCACCTATGATCGTTCCCACGCTCTGCGTGGGAATGCCTCATTGGACGCTCTGCGTCCGCTGTTGTGACGCAGAGCGTCACGGGATGCGTTCCCACGCAGAGCGAGGGAACGATCGGTTCAGGAATACCTGAGCGCATGCGCCGGCTCGATCTTCGCCGCCCGATACGCCGGATAAATCGTCGCCAGGAAGCTCAGCACGAACCCCGCCGAGCAAATCAGCAACACATCGCCACCTTGCAGTTCGGAAGGCAAGTTGCTGACAAAATACACATCCGAACTGAAGATATGCTGCCCGCTCACCCGCTCCAGCCAGCCCACCAGTTCGCTCACGTTCAGCGCCGCAATCACGCCCAGCACGCCGCCGATCAGGGTGCCGACCACGCCGATCACCGTGCCCTGCACCATGAAGATCGCCATGATCTGCCGAGGCGTGGCGCCGATGGTGCGCAGGATCGCGATGTCGGCGCCCTTGTCGTTCACCACCATGATCAAGGTGGCGATGATGTTGAAGGCGGCCACCGCGACGATCATCAGCAGCAGCAGGCCGATCATGGTCTTTTCCATCTTCATCGCACTGAACAGGCTGCCCTGGGTGTGGGTCCAGTCGTCGGCCTTATACGCCGCGCCGAGGCTGGCGGCGATGTCCGCCGAAACCTTCGGCGCCGCGTACAGGTCGGTCAGCGCCAGGCGCACGCTCTGCACCTGGTTGGGTTGCCAATGCTGTATTTCGGCCGCATCGGCCATGTTGATCAAGGCCATGGAACCGTCCAGCTCGGCGCCCACCTTGAAGATACCCACCACGTTCAAACGCTGCATACGTGGGGTAATACCGCCCGGCGCGGTGCTGATTTCCGGCACGATCAAGGTCAGTTTGTCGCCCACATTGAGGCGGAAGCGGCGTGCGGTGATGTCGCCGATCACCACACCGAACTCACCGGGCTTCAGGTCTTCCAGTTTGCCGCGCACGATGTGCTTGGCCACGATCGACACCTTGCCTTCCTGGGCCGGGTCGACGCCGCTGATCTCAATCGGCTGCATCGCGCCCTTGTAGGAGAACATGCCGTCCATCTGTGTGAACGGTACCGCCGCCGTCACTTGCGGGTTCTTCATCGCGGCAGCGGCCACCGGCTGCCAGTCATCAATCGGCTTTACGCCGACGATGGTGGCGTGGGGCACCATGCCAAGGATGCGCGAACTCATTTCGCGCTGGAAGCCGTTCATCACCGAGAGCACCACGATCATCGCCAAGACGCCCAAGGCGAGGCCGATCATCGAGGTCATCGAGATAAACGAGACAAAACGGTTGCGGCGTTTGGCGCGGGTATAGCGCGTGCCGATGAAAATCGATAACGGTCTGAACATTCGCGTGCACCGCCTGAAAAAATAAAAAAGCCCGGCCTCGAAAAACCGGGCTTGCAGCCACTCAGATAGCGACCAGATGACCTTCCTGCAAATGCAGTACGCGGTCCATCTGACGGGCCATGCTCATGTCATGGGTCACCACCAGGAACGCGGTGCGCATCTGGGTGCTCAGCTCCAGCATCAAGTCCTTGATGCCCTGGGCGGTGTGGGAGTCGAGGTTGCCGGTGGGCTCGTCGAGCATCACCAGGCCTGGGTTGTTCACCAGCGCACGGGCGATGGCCACACGCTGGCGCTCACCACCGGACAGCTCGGCCGGCTTGTGCTCCAGGCGATGGCCGAGGCCGACGCGCTCCAGTAAGGCGGTGGCACGCCGGCGCGCCTCGGGGATCGCGGTCTTGCCGATCAGCAGCGGCATGCACACGTTTTCCAGGGCGGTGAATTCCGGCAGCAGGTGGTGAAACTGGTACACAAAACCCAACGAGCGGTTGCGCAACTGGCCACGGGCCTTTTCACCGAGGGCCGAGAGTTCTTCACCGGCCAGCCACACGCTGCCCTGGGACGGCGTGTCGAGGCCGCCCAACAGGTTCAGCAAAGTGCTTTTGCCGGAACCGGAACTGCCGACGATCGCCACGCGCTCGCCCGGGTGCAGTTCAAGTTGCAGGTTCGACAGCACTACCACCGATTCCGGGCCTTCCTCGTAGGATTTGCCCAGGTTGCGGCAGCTCAGGATTGCTTTTTCACTCATGCCCGATTCACTCATAACGTAATGCCTGTGCTGGCTGGGTACGTGCCGCGCGCCAGGCTGGATACAGGGTGGCAAGGAAACTCAGGGCCAACGCGGCACCGCCCACCATCAACACGTCCTGGGCCTGAACCTGGGACGGCAAGTAGTCGATGAAGTAGACGTCGGCGTTGAGGAATTTGTGACCGAGCACTTTTTCAAGCAGGGCGATGGCGGCGCTGACATTCAACGCGGCGAGAATGCCGACGGCAGTACCGATCAAGGTGCCGACCACGCCGATCACGGTGCCCTGCACCATGAAGATCGCCATGATCTGCCCCGGCGTGGCGCCCAGGGTGCGCAGAATGGCGATGTCACCCTTCTTGTCGTTCACCACCATCACCAGCGTGGAGATAATGTTGAAGGCGGCCACGGCGACGATCAGCAACAGCAGCAGGCCGATCATGGCTTTTTCCATGCGGATGGCCTGGTACAGATTGCCGTGGGTGCGGGTCCAGTCGCGGGCGTAGTACTGGGATTCACCCAGGTGCTGGGCGATTTCCCAGGCACCGCGCGGCGCGTCGAACAGGTCGTTGAACTTCAGGCGCAGGCCTTGCACCTGGTCCGGCTGCCAGCGGTGCAGGCGCGCGAGGTCCGTGAGGTTGGTCAACCCGAGGTAGCCGTCGATCTCGCCGGCGCCCACATGAAAGGTGCCGACCACGGTAAACCGCTTCATGCGCGGAAACATGCCGGCCGGGGTCACGGTGACCTCCGGCGCGACGAAGGTCAGCTTGTCGCCCACGCTTACGCCGAGCTTGGCCGCGGCCTTGTCGCCGATGATGATGCCGAAGCTGCCGGGCGCCAGGTCATCGAGTCGGCCCTGCAGCATGAACTTGTCGATGATCGAGACATTGCGCTCCTGGGCCGGGTCGACGGCATTGAGCAGGATCTTCTGCACCTTGCCGTCATTGGTCAGCAACCCCTGCATCTGGGTAAACGGCGCAACGGCCAGCACCTTGGGGTTCTGCTTGACCTTGGCGGCCAGGCTTTGCCAGTCGCTGATGGGCGCATCGCCCTCGATGGTCGCGTGGGGCACCATGCCCAGCACGCGGGTGCGCATCTCATGATCGAAGCCGTTCATCACCGACAGCACCACGATCATCACGACCACGCCCAGGGCGAGACCGATCATCGAGGTCAGGGAAATGAACGACACAAAATGATTGCGACGCTTTGCACGGGTATAACGCGTGCCGATAAATACGAAGAGAGGTCTGAACATGTCGGGGCTTGTTCGGAGGAAAAGAAGACGTCCCGGTGGCGGGGTCTGGTCAGCAGCTTTACACTCAGACCATTACCGTTACCTGGGGTTCGCCATGTCGACATTAGATGAAGAAGAGCGCCGCGAATACTACCGTATCGACGACATGATCGCACTCCAAATCAAAAGCCTGTCGGCGCCCGACGCGGCGAGCAAGGAAGTGTTGCTGGATGATTCGCCGCTGTTCAATCTGCTCAGCGAATTGCACCTCAGCGAGTTCGAAGCCCAGCACCTGCTGCGCCAGATCAACGAAAAAGACCGCAGCCTGGCGGCGTTCCTCAAAGTGCAGAACAAGCGCCTGGACCTGCTCAGCCAAGTCATGGCCCGCGGGCTGCTCAACGAGGTGGGCGCGCCGCAGCCGGTGATCCTGTCCGAAGGCGGCATCGACTTTCAGCACCCTGCCCCGCTCGCGCCCGACACGCACCTGGCGGTCAAGCTGGTGCTGATGCCCCAGGCGCTCGGCCTGCTGCTGCGCGCGCGGGTGACCCATTGCGATCCCAAGGGCGACGGCTTTGACGTGGGCACGGAATTCGAATCCATGACCGACGCCCAACGCCAACTGCTGGCGCGCTACATCCTGCAGAAACAGGCCCAGGAACGCCGCCTGGCGCGAGAACAAAGCGACGATCTCTGAATGCGTATTCACGACGCCAGCCATCCTGGCGCAAAGGAGCAACTGTGACCCTGATTTACGGCCATCGCGGTGCCAAAGGCGAAGCACCGGAAAATACCCTGACCAGCTTTCAGGAATGCCTCAAGCACGGCGTACGCCGCTGCGAACTGGACCTGCACCTGTCCATGGACGGCGAACTGATGGTCATCCACGACCCTACCCTCAAGCGCACGGCCGACCGACGCGGCAAAGTCGTCGAGTACTCGGCAGCCGACCTGGTGAAGATGGATGCGCGCAAAGGCGGCCCGGGCTGGGTCAGCCCTTGCCCGATCCCGCGCCTGGAGGAGTTGTTCGAAAAGTGCGACTTCGATCACTGGCAGCTGGAAGTCAAAAGCGCTTCGCGTACCCGCGCCGCCACCACCGTGCTGGCGATCCGCGAGATGGCCGTGCGCTTTGGCCTGATGGACAAAGTCACCGTCACCTCAAGTTCGCGGGAAGTGCTCAAAGCGGCGATTGAACTGACCCCCGACCTGTCACGCGGACTGGTGGCCGAATACGCCTGGCTCGACCCACTGAAGGTCGCGCAGAACTATAGCTGTGAGTACCTGGCGTTGAACTGGACGTTGTGCACCCCCGAGCGGCTGGAAAAAGCCCAGCGCCAGGGTTTGCATGTATCCGTATGGACGGTCAACGAACCCGCGCTGATGCGCAGGCTCGCCGACTTCGGCGTAGATAGCCTGATTACAGACTTTCCCGGTTTGGCCACTGCCACCCTCGGGAATTACTGAAATCGGTCTCCCCGGCCGGCTCAGGCCACCGGCCGGAGCCGCTCAAAAAAGCCGGTTGAGGCCGTCGTAGGCCGCTACCCGATAGGCTTCGGCCATGGTCGGGTAGTTGAACGTGGTGTTGACGAAATACTTGAGCGTATTCAGATCACCCGGCTGGTTCATGATCGCCTGGCCAATGTGCACGATCTCCGACGCCTGGTAGCCGAAGCAATGTACGCCGAGCACTTCCAGGGTTTCGCGGTGGAACAGGATCTTCAGCATGCCCTGGGGCTCACCGGCGATCTGCGCACGCGCCATGCTCTTGAAGAACGCCTTGCCCACTTCGTACGGCACCTTGGCCTTGGTCAGTTCGTGCTCGTTCTTGCCGATCGAGCTGATCTCGGGAATCGTGTAGATGCCGGTCGGCACGTCGTTCACGTAGCGCCAGCTGCCGTTGTCGACAATGCTGCCGGCCGCCGAACGGCCCTGGTCATGGGCGGCGCTGGCCAGGCTTGGCCAGCCGATCACGTCACCGGCGCCGTAGATGTTGGTCACGCAGGTGCGGTAGTTCTCGTCCACCTCGATCTGGCCACGGCTGTTGACCTTGACCCCGATGTTTTCCATGCCCAGCTTGTCAGTGTTGCCGGTACGCCCGTTGCACCACAGCAAGGCGTCGGCCTTGATCTTCTTGCCGGACTTGAGGTGCAGGATCACCCCGTTGTCCAGGCCTTCGACGCGCTCGTACTCTTCGTTGTGGCGCACGGTGATGTTGTTGTTGCTGAAGTGGTAGCTCAACGCCTGGGAAATTTCCGAGTCGAGGAAGCTCAGCAACTGGTCACGGTTGTCCACCAGTTCCACCAGTACACCCAGGCCGCTGAAGATCGAGGCGTATTCGCAGCCGATCACGCCGGCGCCGTAGATGATCAGCTTGCGCGGGGTGTGGCCCAGGCTCAGGATGGTGTCGCTATCGTAGATACGCGGGTGGTGGAAATCGATGTCCGCCGGGCGATACGGGCGCGAGCCGGTAGCGATGATGATGTGCTTGGCCACCAGTTTTTCGACCACGCCGTTGGCGCAGACCACTTCGACAGTTTGCTCGTCGGCGAAGCTGCCGGTGCCGAAGAACAGGTCGACGCGGTTGCGGGCATAGAAGCCGGTGCGCGACGCGACTTGCTTGGAGATGACTTTCTCGGCGCTTTTCAACACGTCCGGAAACGAGAACCAGCGCGGCTCGCCAATGGCCCGGAACATCGGGTTGGTGTTGAATTGCATGATCTGGCGCACGGAGTGACGCAACGCCTTGGACGGGATGGTACCCAGGTGGGTGCAGTTGCCGCCGACCTGGCGACGGCTGTCGACCATCGCCACCTTGCGCCCTGCCTTTGCAGCGTTCATCGCCGCGCCTTCTCCAGCCGGGCCGGAACCCAGTACCACCACGTCGTAGTTGTAGACAGCCATGCGTACTCCTCAGAACAGGCCAGGCGTACGGTTGGACGCCTGGCTAAATCATGCCGCGGCCAGCGGGCATGAAGGACAATTTGGCTCAAGTGTGTGAACCGGGGCACAGTCTATATAAGGCTCAACGCCGCGCACATTAACCCTTGGTCGCGTCGTAGGCCAGTGTTGCCATACTAACAGGGCGCAAATCAGCGTCGATTCAAGGATCAGCCATTATGCGACAACTCTTTATCGGTTTGATGCTGATGATGTCGATCACGGCTCAGGCCAGTGATGTGGACCGACTCAAGCAGGCCGGCTTCCCCGCGCAGGTCGAGGGGTTGGCGCTGAAAAACCAGGCGGTGCTCAACTATCTCTGGGCGGATGTGTATGCGGCGGCGCTGTACGCGCCGGCGGATCTGACCGCAAGGCAAGCCTGGGACCAACAGAAAGCGTTGCGCCTGGTGCTGTATTACTTTCGCAACATCGATCGCGCGGATGTGATCAAGGCGGCCAGCGCCACCCTGGAACGCCAGCAAACCAATGCCGGCTTGAATCCGGAAATAGCCAGGCTGCACGCCCGCTTTCGGGATATTCGTAGCGGTGACCGCTATGCCCTGGATTTTCGCCCGGGCCGGGGTTTGAACCTGGAGATTAATGGTCAGGTGGTGTTCAGCAGTAGCGATGATGCACTGGCGAGGGCTTACCTGGGTATCTGGCTTGCACCTGAAGGGTTGTCTGATGAATTGCGCGGCCAGTTGCTGGATTGATGTGTCGGCTGTAGCACCGCCATCGGGGGCAAGCCCCCTCCCACAGTTTGATTTGCGAACACATACCAATGTGGGAGGGGGCTTGCCCCCGATGAGGCCCTCCCAGGCACAAAAAAGCCCCGAACCAGTCGGGGCCTTTTCATTCAACACTCAGGCTTAGCGCGGAAACGCCGGCGGGTTGACCCCAGCCATGTCTTCCATCACGCGAACCACCTGGCAGCTGTAGCCGAACTCGTTGTCGTACCACACGTACAGCACGACACGGTTGTCCTGGCTGATGGTCGCCTCGGCGTCCACCACACCGGCATGGCGCGAGCCGACGAAGTCGGTGGATACCACTTCCTGGGAATTGACGAAGTCGATCTGCTTGTGCAGATCGGAGTGCAGCGCCATGTAGCGCAGGTACTCGTTCATCTCTTCACGGGTGGCGGCTTTCTCAAGGTTCAGGTTGAGAATGGCCATCGACACGTTCGGCGTCGGTACACGGATCGCGTTACCGGTCAGCTTGCCGGCCAGCTCAGGCAGGGCCTTGGCGGCAGCGGTGGCGGCACCGGTCTCGGTGATCACCATGTTCAGCGCGGCGCTGCGGCCACGGCGGTCGCCCTTGTGGAAGTTATCGATCAGGTTCTGGTCGTTGGTGTACGAGTGAACGGTTTCGACGTGGCCGTTGACGATGCCGAACTTGTCATTCACAGCCTTGAGCACCGGCACGATGGCGTTGGTGGTGCAGGAAGCGGCGGACACGATCTTGTCGTCAGCGGTGATTTCGGCATGGTTGATGCCGTGCACGATGTTCTTGAGCTTGCCCTTGCCAGGCGCAGTCAGGACAACGCGGTCGACACCCGGGCAGGCCAGGTGCTGGCCCAGGCCCTCGGCATCACGCCATACGCCGGTGTTGTCCACCAGCAGCGCGTCCTGGATGCCGTACTGGGTGTAATCCACCTCGGACGGGTTCTTCGCGTAGATCACCTGGATCAGGTTACCGTTGGCGGTGATGGTGTTGTTTGCTTCGTCGATAACGATGGTGCCGTTGAACGGACCGTGTACCGAGTCGCGGCGCAACAGACTTGCGCGCTTGGTCAGGTCGTTCTCGGCGCCTTTGCGCACCACGATGGCACGCAGGCGCAGGCCGTCGCCGCCGCCGGTTTTTTCGATGAGGATGCGCGCCAGCAGGCGGCCGATACGGCCGAAGCCGTAGAGCACCACGTCGGTGCCTTTGCGGGCAGCGGCGCTTTGCTGGCCGATCACCTCGGCCATTTCTTCACGCACGAACTGCTCGGCAGTGCGACCTGCGCCTTCCTTGCGGAATTTGTAGGCCAGCTTGCCCAGGTCGACCGAAGCCGCGCCGAGCTTGAGCTCGCTCATGGCCTTGAGCAGTGGGAATGTTTCGTGGACGGAGAGTTCGCTGTCGTCGGCAGAACGGTGGCGCGCAAAGCGGTGCGCCTTGAGAATCGCGATGACGGACTGGTTGATCAGGCTGCGGCCATAGATCGAGCTCACCACATTGTTATTGCGGTACAGCTGACCGATAAGCGGAATCATCGCTTCAGCGAGTGCTTCACGGTCGATCCATTCACCAAGACACTGGTCGGGCTTCTGAGTCACGGGAACCTTCCACATGTAGGGGCTGAAAAAAGGGGCTACATTATGTCGCCCGACTGACCGTTGAGCAATGCGCTACAGGCAACAAAAACCCCTTGCAAAAAAATACCACCGCGCTACAGCCCAGGAAATACGCGGGTTCCAGAAGGCCACTCGTTTGACGAGCAGGCCGACTTGTCCGTAACCCTCCTAAACATTCGCGCATTTTGGCACTACATATTGAGTCAAAACCCACGATTGTTTGTCTTAGCCACTACATTTCCAACAAACCCTAATAGGCACAGTCAGCAACTGACAGGCGGCACCTCTGGCCGTTACAATTACCGACTTTGTCGCAACGCTTGGAGCTCAACCTTCCGTGCCCGTTCTGCGTCTACCGCTACTCCCTGCCGCGGCAGGTAAACAGCACTGGGGCAACCTGCCCGGTGCCGCCCTGAGCCTGGCCATTGCCGAGGCTGCCAGCGCAGCCAAGCGCTTTACCCTGCTGCTGACCGCCGACAGCCAAAGCGCCGAACGGTTGGAGCAGGAGCTGAGCTTCTTCGCCCCCGATTTGCCGGTGCTGCACTTTCCCGACTGGGAAACCCTGCCCTACGACCTGTTCTCGCCGCACCAGGACATTATTTCCCAGCGCATCGCCAGCCTGTACCGCCTGCCGGAACTGGCCCACGGCGTGCTGGTGGTGCCGATTACCACGGCATTGCATCGCCTGGCGCCGACCAAGTTCCTGCTCGGCAGCAGCCTGGTGCTGGACATCGGCCAGAAGCTTGATGTGGAGCAGATGCGCACGCGCCTGGAGGCCAGCGGCTACCGTTGCGTCGACACGGTGTACGAGCACGGTGAATTCGCGGTGCGCGGTGCACTGATTGATCTGTTCCCGATGGGCAGCAAGTTGCCGTATCGCATCGACCTGTTCGATGACGAAATCGAAACGCTGCGCACCTTCGACCCGGAAAACCAGCGTTCCATCGATAAGGTCGAGTCGATCAAGCTGCTGCCGGCGCGGGAATTTCCCCTGCAAAAAGACGCGGTCACGCGCTTCAAGGCGCGCTTTCGCGAGCGCTTCGATGTGGACTTCCGCCGTTGCCCGATCTTCCAGGACTTGAGCAGCGGGATTACGCCGGCCGGTATCGAGTACTACCTGCCGCTGTTCTTCGACGAAACCTCCACGCTCTTCGATTACCTGCCCCAGGACACCCAGGTGTTCTCGCTGCCGGGCATCGAGCAGGCGGCGGAAAATTTCTGGAACGACGTGCGCAACCGCTATGAAGAGCGCCGCGTCGATCCATCCCGACCTTTATTGCCCCCCGCCGAGCTGTTCCTGCCGGTGGAAGACTGCTTCGCGCGCCTGAAAAACTGGCCGCGCGTGGTCGCCAGCCAGCATGATGTGGACGCCGGCAGCGGCCGCGAGCGCTTCCCCGCAGCGGCGCTGCCGGATTTGGCGATTCAGGCCAAAGCCACACAGCCGCTGGAGGCGCTGTCCAACTTCCTCGGCGACTTCCCCGGCCGCGTGCTGTTTACCGCCGAATCCGCCGGGCGTCGCGAAGTGCTGCTGGAGTTGCTGGAGCGCCTGAAGCTGCGCCCGAAAACCGTCGACAGCTGGCCGGATTTTGTAAAAAGCAACGAGCGCCTGGCAATCACCATCGCGCCGCTGGACGAAGGGCTGCTGCTGGATGACCCGGCCCTGGCCCTGATCGCCGAAAGCCCTTTGTTCGGCCAGCGCGTGATGCAGCGTCGCCGTCGCGAAAAACGCGCCGACGCCAATAACGATGCGGTGATCAAGAACCTCACCGAGCTGCGCGAAGGCGCGCCGGTGGTGCACATCGACCACGGCGTCGGCCGCTACCTCGGTTTGCAGACCCTGGAAATCGACAACCAGGCCGCCGAATTCCTCACCATGGAGTACGCCGAAGGCGCCAAGCTCTACGTGCCGGTGGCCAGCCTGCACTTGATCGCGCGCTACACCGGCAGCGACGACGCGCTGGCGCCCTTGCATCGCCTGGGCTCCGAGACCTGGCAGAAAGCCAAGCGCAAGGCCGCCGAACAGGTGCGCGACGTGGCCGCCGAACTGCTCGACATCTACGCCCGCCGCGCCGCCCGCGAAGGGTATGCGTTCGCCGACCCGAAAGCCGACTACGCCACCTTCAGCGCCGGCTTCGCCTTCGAAGAAACCCCGGACCAGCAAACCACCATCGAAGCCGTGCGCGCCGACATGCTCGCGCCCAAGCCGATGGACCGCCTGGTGTGCGGCGATGTGGGCTTCGGCAAGACCGAAGTGGCCATGCGCGCCGCCTTTATTGCGGTGCATGGCGGCAGGCAGGTGGCGATCCTGGTGCCGACCACCCTGCTCGCCCAGCAGCACTACAACAGCTTCCGCGACCGCTTTGCCGACTGGCCGGTGACGGTGGAAGTGATGAGCCGCTTCAAATCGGCCAAGGAAGTCAATGCCGCGATTGCCGACCTGGCCGAAGGCAAGATCGATATCGTCATCGGCACGCACAAGCTGCTGTCGGACGATGTGAAGATCAAAAACCTGGGCCTGGTGATCATCGACGAAGAACACCGCTTTGGTGTGCGCCAGAAGGAGCAACTCAAGGCCTTGCGCAGCGAAGTCGACATTCTTACGCTCACGGCAACGCCTATCCCACGCACGCTGAACATGGCCGTGTCGGGCATGCGCGACCTCTCGATCATCGCCACGCCGCCGGCGCGCCGCCTGTCGGTGCGCACCTTCGTGATGGAGCAGAACAAAAGCACGGTCAAGGAAGCGCTGCTGCGCGAATTGCTGCGCGGTGGCCAGGTGTATTACCTGCACAACGACGTGAAGACCATCGAGAAGTGCGCCGCCGACCTCGCCGAACTGGTGCCGGAAGCCCGCATCGCCATCGGCCACGGGCAGATGCGCGAGCGCGAACTCGAACAGGTGATGAGCGACTTCTACCACAAGCGCTTCAACGTGCTGATCGCCTCGACCATTATCGAGACCGGTATCGACGTGCCGAGCGCCAACACCATCATCATCGAGCGCGCCGACAAGTTCGGCCTGGCCCAGTTGCACCAACTGCGCGGCCGCGTCGGGCGCAGCCACCACCAGGCCTATGCCTACCTGTTGACGCCGCCGCGCCAGCAAATTACCAGCGATGCGGAAAAACGCCTGGAAGCCATCGCCAACACCCAGGACCTGGGCGCCGGTTTTGTGCTGGCCACCAACGACCTGGAAATCCGTGGCGCCGGCGAACTGCTCGGCGACGGCCAGAGCGGGCAGATCCAGGCGGTGGGTTTCACGCTGTACATGGAGATGCTGGAACGCGCGGTGAAAGCCATTCGCAAGGGCGAGCAACCGAACCTTGATCAACCGCTGGGCGGTGGCCCGGAAATCAACCTGCGCCTGCCGGCACTGATTCCCGAAGACTACCTGCCGGATGTGCATGCGCGGCTGATCCTGTACAAGCGCATCGCTTCGGCCACCGACGAAGAAGGCCTCAAGGACCTGCAGGTGGAAATGATCGACCGCTTCGGCCTGTTGCCGGAGCCGACCAAAAACCTGGTGCGCCTGACCCTGCTCAAGTTGCAGGCCGAGCAGTTGGGCATCAAGAAGGTCGACGCCGGGCCGCAGGGCGGGCGTATCGAATTCGAAGCCCAGACGCCGGTGGACCCGTTGGTGCTGATCAAGCTGATCCAGGGCCAGCCCAACCGCTACAAGTTCGAAGGGGCTACGCTGTTCAAGTTCATGGTGCCGATGGAACGCGCCGAAGAACGCTTCAATACCCTGGAGGCGCTGTTTGAGCGCCTCATTCCGAAATCTGCTTGAAGGACGCCTCCATGCGCGTGTTCCGCATTCTGAGCCTGTTGTTGGTGGTACTCGCGCCTTCAGCCTTTGCCGACAGCCCCTACCAGGTGGAAATGATCCTGGTGCGCCAGAATGCGGAGCCGGTGATCAACAGCCGCGCCGCCCCGGAAAACTGGGATGGCGGTGCGCCGCGCCTGGGCGAGCGCATGAGCCCGCCGCGCCTGGGTAACATCGTCGACAAGCTGCGCGCCGATTCCAACTACACCGTGCTCGCGCACAAAGCCTGGGAACAGAACCTGGGCGAGCAGCCGGTGCGGATCGCCATCACCGACGGCCAGGAGCAATTCGGCCAATTCCCGATTCAAGGCGTACTGAACCTGCAACTGGGACGTTTCACTGACATCGATGCCGACTTCTGGATCAACCAGTTCGACGCCAACGGCAGCGTGATCGCCAGCGAACACTTGAGCCAGAAAGAGGTACGCACCAAGAACAACCAGCTCAATTACCTGGATGGCGGCCACCTGGCGCTGCTGATCAAGATCACTTCGCTGACCGCCAAGCCCCCCAGCGCACCACCGCCCGACCTGCAGGACTGATCCAGCGCCATGCCCCTGACGCCATCGCTGACCAAACCCCTGGCCCCGTCATGGGCCAATCGCTTCAAAGAGCAAAGCCTGGAGCGCGGGCGCCGTTATGCGCTGGAGAATCGGGTGCGCATCGTCGAGTCCGGCGACAGCACCATCACCGCCAGTTGCGAGGGTTCGGGCGGCAACGTGTACCGGCAAACCATCTCGTTGCGCGAATCGGCCAAGGGCATGCTGATCCTGGTGGACAGCCGCTGTACCTGCCCGGTGCACACCAATTGCAAACACATCGCGGCGGTGCTGCTCAAGGTCCAGGAAACCCTGGCCTACCCGGCGGCGGCCCAGGATGCCGAGCTGCTGGGCAAACTCCAGGCGGTACTGGAGAATCGCGTGGTGCTGCCGCAGGTGGTCATGGAAGACGTGCGCCCCGTGCCGCGCCTGTGGCTGGCCAGCGTGGAGTTCAGCGCGTTCGAACCGCGCAATGGCAAGATGCAGCGTTACATCCAGCATCGCGCGGCGCTGTCGTTCAACTACCTGGGCAATTACGTCAGCGGGCAAAAGAACGCCGACATCATCGTGCGTCAGGAAACCCAGAGCCTGCGCATCAAGCGCCATCCGGAGCTGGAACAACCGTATCGCGAGCAATTGCGCCTGCTCGGCTTCAAGATCGCCACGCGCCAGAGCAAGGCCCTGCCGGAGAGTGCCGGCGAACTGTTCGAGATGGTCAATGACAGCGCTTGGTTGAATTTCACCCTCAACGCTTCCCCCGCGCTGCGGGCCGAGGGATGGGAGCTGCAGATCGATGAAGACTTCGGTTTCGACCTGAGCCCCGTGGACGACTGGTACGCCAGCGTCGATGAAGCCCCCGAGCGTGACTGGTTCGACCTGGAGCTGGGAATTATCGTCAACGGCGAACGGCTGAGCCTGCTGCCGATCCTGCTCAACTTGATGCGCTCCCACACCGAGATCCTCAATCCGGAAAAACTCGCCCGACGTCGCGATGATGAACTCATCCTGGTGAATATTCCCGGCCTGCCCAACGGCCACGGTCCGCTGCAGGTGGCGCTGCCTTATGGACGTTTGAAACCGGTACTGGCGACCCTCGGCGAGTTCTACCTCCAGGAAGCCGGCACCACCACGTTGCGCCTGGCCAAGGCCGACGCGATCCGCCTGAACCCGCTGGAAGACCTGCCGCTGCAATGGGAAGGCGGCGAGAAGATCCGCAACTTTGCCCAGCGTCTGCGCGACATCAAGGATTTCACCTGCGTGGCGCCGGAAGGCTTGAACGCAACCTTGCGCCCTTACCAGTTGGAGGGCCTGAGCTGGATGCAGTCGCTGCGCCAATTGGAGGTGGGTGGAATTCTTGCGGATGACATGGGCCTGGGTAAAACCTTGCAGACCCTTGCGCATATTCTTACGGAGAAAGCCGCCGGGCGCCTGGACAGGCCGTGCATGGTGGTGATGCCCACCAGCCTGATCCCCAACTGGCTCGATGAGGCGGCGCATTTCACCCCGCAACTGAGGGTACAAGCGCTGTACGGTGCCGGGCGCAAGAAACATTTCGCCAACCTGCAGGACTACGACCTGCTGCTCACCACTTACGCCCTCCTGCCCAAGGACATTGAACAACTCGCCGCCCTGCCCTTGCACGTGCTCATTCTCGATGAAGCCCAATACATCAAGAATCCCACCAGCAAGGCGGCTCAAGCGGCCCGTGAGCTCAATGCACGGCAGCGCCTGTGCCTGAGCGGTACGCCGCTGGAAAACCACCTGGGCGAACTGTGGTCGCTGTTCCACTTCCTGCTGCCGGGCTGGCTGGGCGACGTGAAAAGCTTCAACCGCGATTACCGCGTACCGATTGAAAAACGCGCCAGTGAAGTGCGACTGCAGCACCTCAACGGTCGGATCAAGCCGTTCCTGCTGCGCCGCACCAAGGAGCAGGTGGCGACGGAACTGCCGCCCAAGACCGAGATCATCCACTGGGTCGATCTTAATGAAGCACAGCGCGACGTGTACGAAACCATGCGCCTGGCCATGGATAAAAAAGTCCGCGACGAGATTACCCGCAAGGGCGTGGCCCGCAGCCAGATCATCATCCTTGAGGCACTGCTTAAATTGCGCCAGGTGTGCTGCGATTTGCGCCTGGTCAACGACGCCACCCTGCCCGCCCGTGGCAGCAGCTCGGGCAAGCTCGACAGCCTGATGCAGATGCTCGAGGAGTTGTTTGCCGAGGGGCGGCGGATTCTGCTGTTCTCGCAGTTCACCTCGATGCTGAGCTTGATTGAGGTCGAACTGAAGAAACGCGACATCGCCTACGCCTTGCTGACCGGCCAGACCCGTGATCGGCGCACACCGGTGAAGGACTTCCAGGGCGGCAAGCTGCAGATTTTCCTGATCAGCCTCAAAGCGGGCGGCGTCGGCCTGAACCTGACCGAAGCCGATACCGTGATCCACTACGACCCGTGGTGGAACCCCGCCACCGAAAACCAGGCCACCGACCGCGCGTATCGCATCGGGCAAGAGAAGCCGGTGTTCGTGTACAAAATGATTGCCCGGGGCACGGTAGAGGAGAAAATCCAGCACTTGCAGAAGGAGAAGTCCGACCTGGCGGCGGGTGTGCTGGATGGGCGGACCACCGGGGACTGGCAGTTGGGTAATGAGGATATCGAGGCGCTGTTTGCGCCGTTGCCCAATAAGCAGGAAAAGCGCTGACTGTTGGGTCGCCATCGGGGGCAAGCCCCCTCCCACATTTGTATGTATTCACAATGAGCTGGTCTAATAGTCCCGGACACCTCAATAGGTGAAACTACACCTATTGAGGAGTATTCCATGACCAAGAAGTACAGAAAATTCGACGCCGCTTTCAAGCTAAGAGTCTGCAAGATGATTGTTGACCAAGGCCTGAGCGTGAACTCCGTTTGTACCGATTTAGACTTGAGTGATACTGCCGTGCGCCGCTGGGTCCAGCAGTACCAAGCCGAGCAGTTAGGTGGTACAGGGATTGGTAAACCGTTAACCAGCGAGCAACAGCGTATTCGTCAGCTTGAGCAGCAGATCCGCGAGCTGAAGACTGACAACGATATATTAAAAAAAGCTACGGCCTTCTTTGCCCGCGAATTGAAGTGATCCACCAATTGGTTCACCAAATGCAATGCAAGGCCTACCCGGTAATACGTATCTGCCGGGTTTTGCGGATCAGCCGTTCGGGGTTCTATGAAGCTCGTCAGCGGTCTTTTAAGCCAAAAGCTGTCTGTCCGGTTGCAGCTCAGGTCAAAGCTACGTTCATGACCAATGAGCACTGTTATGGCAGTCGTCGGGTGATGAAAGCACTGCGTAGCGATGGCGTATCCATTGGGCGGCACAAGGTCCGTCGGCTGATGAAACAACAGGATTTACGCCCGATCTGGAAGCGCAAGTTCGTTCAT
>NZ_CVTO01000078.1:0-2784 GCF_900004715.1 Pseudomonas sp. 24 E 13 | reverse complement strand
CGGCCTGCTGAAAATCCGGGCGCAACTGGGCCTGTTCGGCAACCTGCGCCCGGCCATCCTCTATCCGCAACTGGCCGACGCCTCCAGCCTCAAGCCGGAAGTGGTGGCGGGCCTGGATATCCTGATCGTGCGTGAGCTGACCGGCGGTATCTATTTCGGTTCGCCGCGCGGCGTGCGCGAGCTGGAAAATGGCGAGCGTCAGGCCTACGACACCCTGCCGTACAGCGAGAGCGAAATCCGCCGCATCGCCCGTGTCGGTTTCGACATGGCCCGTGTGCGCAGCAAGAAGGTCTGCTCGGTGGACAAGGCCAACGTACTGGCTTCCAGCCAACTGTGGCGTGAGATCGTCGAAGAAGTCGCCAAGGACTACCCGGACGTCGAGCTCAGCCACATGTACGTCGACAACGCCGCCATGCAACTGGTGCGTGCGCCCAAGCAGTTCGACGTGATCGTCACCGACAACCTGTTCGGCGACATCCTGTCCGACCAGGCGTCGATGCTCACCGGTTCCATCGGCATGCTGCCGTCGGCCTCCCTGGACACAAACAACAAGGGCATGTACGAGCCGTGCCACGGTTCTGCACCGGACATCGCAGGCCAGGGCATTGCCAACCCGTTGGCGACCATTTTGTCGGTGTCGATGATGCTGCGTTACAGCTTCAACCTGAGCGATGCGGCCGACGCGATCGAGAAGGCCGTAAGCCTGGTGCTGGACCAGGGCCTGCGCACCGGCGACATCTGGTCGCAGGGCTGCACCCGCGTGGGTACGCAAGAAATGGGCGATGCTGTAGTCGCCGCGCTGCGGAATCTGTAATCTCTCGGGCCCGCTTGCAGTTGTCGCTGCAAGGCGGCCCACTTTTTAACAAGGTGTAGTTGCGATGAAACGTGTAGGTCTGATCGGTTGGCGCGGTATGGTCGGTTCCGTGCTCATGCAGCGGATGCTGGAAGAGCAGGATTTCGATCTTATTGAGCCGGTGTTTTTCACCACGTCGAACGTGGGTGGCCAAGGGCCGTCCGTGGGCAAGGATATTGCGCCGCTCAAGGATGCCTACAGCATTGAAGAGCTCAAGACCCTCGATGTGATTCTGACCTGCCAGGGCGGCGACTACACCAGCGAAGTCTTCCCCAAGCTGCGCGAAGCCGGCTGGCAGGGCTACTGGATCGACGCCGCATCGAGCCTGCGCATGCAGGACGATGCCGTGATCATCCTCGACCCGGTCAACCGCAAGGTCATCGACCAGCAGCTGGACGCCGGCACCCGCAACTATGTGGGCGGCAACTGCACCGTCAGCCTGATGCTGATGGGCCTGGGCGGCTTGTTCGAGGCCGGCCTGGTCGAGTGGATGAGCGCCATGACCTATCAGGCGGCGTCCGGCGCCGGTGCGCAGAACATGCGTGAGCTGATCAAGCAGATGGGCGCGACCCATGCCGCGGTTGCTGATCAACTGGCCGACCCGGCCAGCGCGATCCTGGATATTGATCGTCGCGTGGCCGACGCCATGCGCAGCGAAGCTTATCCGACCGAAAACTTCGGCGTGCCATTGGCCGGTAGCCTGATCCCGTGGATCGACAAGGAACTGCCGAACGGCCAGAGCCGCGAAGAGTGGAAGGCCCAGGCCGAGACCAACAAGATTCTCGGTCGCTTCAAGAACCCGATCCCGGTGGACGGCATCTGCGTACGTATCGGTGCCATGCGTTGCCACAGCCAGGCGCTGACCATCAAACTGAACAAAGACGTGCCGATCGCCGATATCGAAGGGCTGATCAGCCAGCACAACCCTTGGGTCAAGCTGGTGCCGAACAACCGCGATATCAGCATGCAGGAGCTGAGCCCGACCAAGGTCACCGGCACCCTGAATGTACCGGTGGGCCGTCTGCGCAAGCTGAACATGGGCAGCCAGTTCCTCGGCGCGTTCACCGTTGGCGACCAGCTGTTGTGGGGCGCGGCCGAGCCGTTGCGACGCATGCTGCGGATTTTGCTCGAGCGTTGATTGCTGCTTGTTCCGGGAAACCCGCGCTCTGGTGACAGGCGCGGGTTTTTTGTTGTCTGCCAGGGCCTCATCGGGGGCAACCCCCCTCCCACAGGGTGATGTGTGAATGCATTCAAATGTGGGAGGGGGCTTGCTCCCGATGGCGGCCACAGAGCCGACCAGGATTTTGTGTCGATCCTGGCTCAAATGTGGGAGGGGGCTTGCCCCCGATAGCGGTGTATCAGCCACATATCTATTAGTGAGGTGGTCAACTTTTTCCGGACACCTCAATCGGTGTTTTCAGGCTGTTTGCCGCTCGTACTGATTGGGCGGCAAATAGTCTAACGATGAATGCATTCGTCGTTCATTGTAGAACCGCACAATGTAATCCGTGACGTCCCTGATTGCTTCATCATGATTGGCATAGTCCTTCCTCCAAACACGCTCCATCTTCAGGTTCAAGAAGAAACGTTCCATGACTGCGTTGTCCCAGCAGTTGCCCTTGCGGCTCATGCTGCAGCGCAAGCCATGTCGTGTCAGCATGGCTTGGTAAGTAGCGCCTGCATACTGGCTGCCCCGATCTGAGTGCGCGATCAGACCCGGTTTAGGCTGTCTCTGTGTGATGGCTAGTTGCATAGCACTGCACACCAACTCTGCGCGCATATGCGGAGCCATGGACCAGCCTACGATCTTGCGTGAATACAAATCCATGACAGCCGCCAAGTACAGCCAGCCGCTTCGAGTGCGAATATAAGTGATGTCAGCAACCCATGATTGGTTGATCTGCTCGGGGTTAAACTGGCGGTTGAGCAGG
>NZ_CVTO01000059.1:0-26776 GCF_900004715.1 Pseudomonas sp. 24 E 13 | reverse complement strand
GTCGTGGCCGTGCCATCAGGCCAACCGGTGACGCCGAAGGCGGTGGCCAACTCTCCGGCCGCTGCTGCGAGGCCAAAGCGAAGGGCGGCACGTTGGGCTTGACCACTGGCCGATGCGGGTAGGTTTTGGTTGATGAACTGCTCCACCGTGCGGCGAACGATCACCGACCACCTGAGCATTTCTCCTGGCGCGCATAGTGCGTGCAGGAAGGCGGTGAGGGGCGTGCCGTAGTATTTGGCTACACGGGCCTTGAGGGCATCGGAGAGGGCGGCAGCGTCCTCAAAACCGTTAAGCACATCGAACATCCCGAGGCCTTTGCTGGCATCCGCAGGCACGGCGAGCATGCGCACCTCCATGCCCGCTTTCAGCTCCTTGTTGGCATCCGCCATGTGCTGCGCCAACGTCTTTTCGCCCGTCGAGAGAAACAGCAAGCGCCACTCCTGCACCTGTCGGCCCGCTTGTCCTCGATCATTCGCACGAGCCTTACCGGTGCCATTGCCTAGCATGTACACCGTCTCGCCGATAATGCGCGGATCGCACATGCCGATTTCATCCAGCACCAGTAGGCCGTCCGAATGTGCGGCGGCGATTGACTCCAGTGCGTTATCCGTCGAGCGCCATGAGCGCACCAGACGCGGCCCGCCATAAACCGAGGCCGCGACCTGCAAGTGAGTGGTTTTGCCCCCGGAACTGTCGCCATACAGGTGGAAGCCGCCCGACTCATGACCGAGCATGTTCAACAGAGGCCCTGCAAAGGCCACAGAAACGACAAACGCCAAGCGGTGGTTACCAACGCACAGCGCGCCGATTTGCTGCTGCCATTGCTCCAGAGAACCTGCCTCGCTGATCGGCGGCAACTGCGCACCGGCCTCATAAAAGTGCAGGTGTTCGGCGTGCGAGCCGATCTGTTCTTCGGGCAATAGGAACGCATTGTCGTGCCAGCCCAAGCGTGTCACCAAACGTGCTCGCTGGGCGCTATCGAAGCCGCCAAGGTAACTCTGCAGGTCATTGCGTGCGTTGCGCCCTGATCGGCTTCCAGCAAGGCGCAAGCCCATGTCTACCAGCGGGCCGAGTACGTCCTTACCGAAGTCGCCGGTCATGGTTCGGGCCGGAATGTTCCAGCGTTTTTTGGCACCGTCCGGGTCGTCGAACTCGACCAACAAACCCCAGTTGTGGCCCTTGTCGTCGCGAGTGCGGGCGATGATTTCCAGAGGCGAACAGACGGGGCGCGCCTCGCCATCGTCGCCGGAATAAAAAACCCCTTCAGGCGTCAGGCGAAAGCCGCCCGGCAACAGGTCATTTTTCGATTTCGCAGGGCGTTTGGCGTGCTCCTTAGCCTTGGTTTGTTGAGGCTCAGTGGGCTCAGTAACACTGCCGAAAAACTCGCCGTTGCGCACCAGTTCGGCGACATGGCCAGCGGTCCAGCCTTTGGCTAAGGCGTCCGCTGCATCGTCACCATCCTCCCATTTTCCGCCTTTGATGAGCGTTGGTTTTCCGCCTTTGCTGCTGGGCTTGAGCTTGAACACGTCGAGTGAGACTCGTTGTATTGACGCGGCGCCCAGCTCAATCAACTTGAGTTCGATGGCGTCCATGCAGGCCTTGCCGCTGGCATCGTTATCCGGCCACAGCACCACCGTGCGCCCTTTGAGTGGCGTCAGATCGGCCTTGTGCCAAGAGTTGGAGCCGTTCGGCCAGCACGTGGCTACATACTCCTGCATCAGTTCAGCAGCGGCGTCAGCAGCCTTTTCGCCTTCACACAGCACCACAGGCACGTCGGTACGCTGTGCCAGCTCATCTAGGCGCAGCAATGGCCGAGGTTCCGGCAAGCCTTGCCAGCGCCATTGTGTGGTTTGCCCATCGGAGCGCTTGCACCAGGTTAGCGGTGCAAAGACCTTCCTCGGTTTGCCGTCTTCATCTGGGCCCAGGTCGAAGCGATACAGCGCCATGACTGGCTGGCCCTGAGCATCGCGATAGATCCACACCTTGGACGGAACACCGTGTTGCCGGTGCTTGGCAGGACATTTGTTCATGGCCTCGACCGGGATCGGCTGAATCGCGATCCACTCCGGCGTTGCGTTCTTGGTCGGTGCGCTTTTGGTTGTCGCTGAACCTGCGGAAACGCTGAGCAGATCCGCCAGTTTTTTGCAGGCCTCAACGTCCGTGCCGCCATCGATATAACGCACCAGGTCGATCAGGTCGCCGCCCTTATCGCCGGTGGCAAAATCCGCCCAGGTGCCTTTGCTCAAATTGACCTTGAGCGAGCCTGCACGTTTGTCCGTGCGCGTCGGGTTTGGTGCTGTGTATTCCTTGCCGCCGTCGACGCGTTTGCCGTTCGGCAGCCAGTGAGTAAGAACGCGGTCGATGTTCTTCAGGGCAGCGCTTTTTACGTCGGCAAAGCTGGGGCGTTTTGGGATGTTGCCGGTGCGCTGAGTCATGGTGCGGTCCTCGACTCAAGCAACGCCTCGTTCACGTCGTCGATCAGCGCCTTGGCCATCTCGCCGAGGTAGAACGCAGGCCAACTAAAACGCTCGCCCGCATCGCTGATGGCCGCGTCTAGGATCAGTTGGTTGGCGTGGTGCAGAATCTGGGGGACGGCTTCAAGTGCGTCTTCCAACGGGATACCGGCATTCACTCGAAACAGGTTTTGGCCGTTACCGTTGGCAGGGGAAAACTCGGAGCGTCCAAGCGTGCAGGAGTGGGTCACAGCGCACCGCCTTTCTGGCCCATCGGCACAGAGGAGGCATCACCGTACATGGTCAGTGTTTTGATCAAGCCCAAGGTGCCACGCACGTCCCAAATAACAGACGACAGCACGCGGTTGGAGAGCAAGGGTTTATCCCCGTCTAAGTGGTCTTCCAACAGCATGAGAACTGAGTCGGCACGGTCGAGCGCACAGGTGATGGCGTCGATAGGCAAACCGGCTTCGGCCTCTTGGCTGACGCAGAGGAGATCCTCGGGTAATGCAAAGCCTGTGAGCATGCTCATTGGGCACCCCCTACGGCTTCCAGAGCTCGCGCTTTGGACATATGGGCGTTGTAACGGGCGAGGCGTGTAGCGAGGCTGGAGTTGGCGTGTAAAGCGGCGAGAGCCATTGCTCGATGAGCTGCGGCGCGAATTTTGGACGGATTGAGGGCGTGCATCTGGTGAAGCTCCTGTATGTGAGGAGCTGCCACGGTTCGCCGCTAAACGAATTAGGGTGGCAGCTGTGCGCGGGTTAGCGGACCGGGCATACAGGACCCCGGCAGACCCGAAGGTCTCCCACGCACAGCCACCATAAACGAGAGTCGCAGGCACAAAAAAAGCGCATGCAATCGAGTCGGAAGCGCTTGTGCGCCTGTATGTGCTCGGGCCGCTAAACCCGGTCGCTGAATTTGCAGCGACGGCCAGAGAGTAACGTCCGTTTTTTGAAAGTGCAACTGTGCGTGGTGCTTGCGGTTTTTTTCGATGGGACATAAATTGATCAGGCATGTAGATTTACCTCAACGCCTCCGGTTGCCGCCGGGGGCGTTTTCATTTCAGACATGGACGTCCCAGCGCAGGGAGACAAAGGGCAAGAGGTCGCCTTCGAGGCAGGCGCGTGCATCTTCGTAGGCGTCGATTTGTTGGCCTTCGTCGACGATGATTGCTTGCGGGGCTTGGCAGGGAACTGACAATGCGCACCAGATGCCATCTCTCCATCGCATCACCATCACGTCCCGGTTCAGGCGTTTTTGCTCTGTGCGGTAACGTTCAAAACGCTGCATACCGCGTGATGAGAATCCGACTGTTCTGAGTACAGAAAAGGGCTGCAAAATGGCGTTGTTAGCGGCTCGATTTTTCATGCAGCCACCCTGTCGCGGGCCGCGATACGCGCCCGTGTCCAATTCAAAATTTCGGCTAATACCCAAGCGACCGGAGCCCCACGCGCCTTGCTGTCGGTGAGCTTCACCGCTTGCGGAAAGCCGCTTTCTGGCTGGCTCATAAGTTTGTAAACCGTTGCGCGGCCGATACCTGTTAGGGCTATGACTTGATTGATGCGTATCAGCGTGGCGGCCGGATCGAACTGTCCCATTTCCGTATGAGGCGCGCTGATCGGCAAGCATGCGGATCCGCTAGGTGTCTTTTGGTGACTTTCTCGTGGAGTGGAGGGGGCGAGCCCCACAACTTTTGCAGATTGCTTTGGGGTGCTCATCAGGTCCTGTCTCCAGCGGTTTTTGCAGGTGAGCGCAGTTGGGTTTCAAGCCACGCGACCACGTCTTGGGAGCGATAACGAACCCGAGACCCGGTTTTGATATAGGGAAGTGAGTTGATGCGAGAGCTTCGCCAGGCGGCAAGCGTTCGGCTGGACAGGCCTAGTGCATTAGCGACTTGGTCGGTAGTGAGCAAACAAGCAGGGGTGAGAGAGGTAGTGGAGTGGTCTGAAGTGTCGTGAGGCTGCATAGCGCGTTACCTGTCGTAGTTCATACAGGCCCCAGCTATGTAAACGATTTTCTATTTTTTAAAAGTTTTATTTTTATAGTTTTCGACGCAGTTTTTATGCATAAGGCAATTTAAGTGAGCAAGATCGCAGCAAAGTTTCAGTTTTCCCCGGGGCTGTCCTACCTTGCCCTACTGGTTTTCTATACAGTTAAAAATCGGAAGGTGAGAAATGAAATCCAGTGAAATCCCGACGAACGGTAGTCCCCTGAGCCCCTTCTGGTAGTCCGATAACAGCGGCCCCTCCTCAGCGTGGGGCGACCAATAAGAGATGGCCGCCAGAGGTTTTGGGCGCCTTAGGCGTAACACGCTTTTGACGCGTAACACATGGTGTACGGATCTCTTTTAATACGTGTTACGCAAGAAATATTTAATAAAATCAACTGGTTAATGGTATGTGTAACGTGCGTAACACCAGTAACACCGATTTTTGATGGGTGTGCGGTTGGTGTATTCAACCCGCCTTGCCAAACTGTCCCTGAATAATGTTGCCATCTACTAGCTCATCCAGATGATCTGCGTACCACTGCATCATCACTCTGCGCTGAGGCAGGTAAACCGCTTTGTTGTACACCCCTGCTATTCCTTCCTTAGCGTGAGAGAGCTGGGCCTCAATGTGATTCTCATCGAAACCCTGCTCATTGAGTATGGTGCTCGCGATGTGACGAAAGCCGTGGCCTGTTTGTCGACCGGCATATCCCAGTCTGCGGAGCGCCATTAGAAAGACGGTGTTGCTACGGGGGATTGTCCTGTCTTTCCTGCCTGGAAATAGGAGAGGGTACGCACCTGTAAGTGTTCGTAACTCAGTGAGCGCTTCGATTGCCTGCCGAGAGAGAGGTACCACATGTTCGCGACGACGTTTCATTCGCTCAGCTGGGATCGTCCATAGCTTTTTGGAGAGATCGATTTCTGACCAGCGTGCTTCTCGGATTTCGCTCGGGCGCGATGCTAATAAGGAAAGCAAGCGAAGTCCTATACGAACGTCCTTTGCGTGAGGGTAGGAGTTGATCGCTCGAAGTAGCGCAGGCAGTTCTTCAATCGAAACGTGTGCATAGTTTTCAGCGCTACGTGATTGCAGGAATTTGCTGAGACCTTCAAGGGGGTTGTGGACGGCTCGTCCTGTTACGCGGGCCAGGTCATAGATCTCTTTGCAAAAGGCACGAACTCGGCCCATTTGTTCAATGATCCCCTTCTGCTCCATACCGCGTAGAAATTCCATCCATTCTAGGGGCAATATTTCTGTGTACACGCGTTTTCCGAAGACGGGGAACACATGAAGCTCAAGTGCGCCAAGTACCCGTCGAGACGTACCTGATTCCCAGCTTGTGCGTCTGGCCTCAAACCACTCGCGCCCTAACGCTTCAAAGGTGTTGTTGGCAGCAACCTGGTCTGCAACCTTCCGAGCCTGTTTGCTCACCAATGGATTTTTGCCGGTCGATGCGTCTTCACGCAGTTGAGCTGCTTTCTGTCTCGCCAATGAGCCACTGATTTCCGGGTAGCCGCCGAGACCCAGCCAAGACCATTTTCCGTCTGGCTTTTTGTAGCGCAGCTCCCATGATTTCTGCCCGTTAGGTTTCACCCGGAAGTACAGGCCATTCCCGTCCTGCTCCCGATACGTTGTTTGCTCAGGCTCCAGGCCTGCAAGAGTGGTGTCTGCTAAGGGGCGGCGTTTGATTTCAGTGCGCTTCACTTCCTGTATGCCTCCAGTTATAGGAATCTCAAAGCATACACGTGGGCATACACGGCGGGAAGTTATAGGGGTAGACAGGGATGGATAGCCAGAAACAAGAAAGCCCGCACGGGGCGGGCTTCTTGGGGTGTTTCGTAGACTGTCTGAGACAGCCCGAGACTGCTATATGGTGCACCCGGCGGGATTCGAACCCACGACCCCTGCCTTCGGAGGGCAGTACTCTATCCAGCTGAGCTACGGATGCTTGTGCGGGCGACATCATACCCATGTCGACGTTGGGCGTCCATGCTGGTCTTTGGGCGTTTGAGTGTAGGAATCTGCCGTATAGAGGCCCTGCGCTGGGCGCCACTGAACGACGCAATGAAATCTGGGCCAGTTACGCTGATCAGAAAAATCCGGCAAAAGCCCCGTTTACGTTCTTTTTTTCGAACAGCCTATTGCCCCTTCCCCCCATTGATCCTAGGATTCGTTTGAGATTTCAAACGCTCTGTCTCCCGTGCGCGCTTTATTGATGTTACGCACCGAGGCTGATTTCCCTGACGGCAGCCCACCAGGCGCCTTTCAATAACTCTAATTCGCTCCGCGTGCGCGCGGTGCTGTTAAGGAAAGCCTACATGCAGCTCAAAGATACCCAGTTGTTCCGCCAGCAAGCCTTCATCGATGGCGCTTGGGTCGATGCGGACAATGGTCAGACCATCAAGGTCAGCAACCCGGCCACGGGCGAGATTCTCGGTACTGTGCCAAAGATGGGCGCCGCGGAAACCCGCCGTGCCATCGAAGCGGCCGACAAGGCCCTGCCGGCCTGGCGTGCACTCACCGCCAAGGAGCGCGCCAACAAGCTGCGTCGTTGGTTCGAACTGCTGATCGAAAACCAGGACGACCTCGGCCGCCTGATGACCCTCGAACAAGGCAAGCCGCTGGCCGAAGCCAAGGGTGAAATTGTCTACGCCGCCTCGTTTATCGAGTGGTTCGCCGAAGAAGCCAAGCGCATCTACGGCGACGTGATTCCCGGCCACCAGCCCGACAAGCGCTTGATCGTGATCAAGCAGCCGATCGGCGTGACCGCAGCCATCACCCCGTGGAACTTCCCCGCCGCCATGATCACCCGCAAAGCCGGCCCGGCCCTGGCCGCTGGTTGCACCATGGTGATCAAGCCGGCCTCGCAAACGCCGTTTTCGGCCCTGGCCCTGGTTGAGCTGGCGCACCGCGCCGGTATCCCCAAAGGCGTGCTCAGCGTGGTCACCGGCAGCGCCGGCGACATCGGCGGCGAGCTGACCAGCAACCCGATCGTGCGTAAATTGTCCTTCACCGGCTCCACCGAAATCGGTCGCCAGTTGATGGCTGAATGCGCCAAGGACATCAAGAAGGTCTCCCTGGAATTGGGCGGCAACGCGCCGTTCATCGTGTTCGACGACGCTGACCTGGATAAGGCCGTCGAGGGCGCGATCATCTCCAAGTACCGCAACAACGGTCAGACCTGCGTGTGCGCCAACCGCCTGTATATCCAGGATTCGGTGTACGACGCGTTTGCCGAAAAACTCAAAGTGGCCGTGGCCAAGCTCAAGATCGGCAACGGTCTGGAAGAAGGCACCACCACTGGCCCGCTGATCGACGAAAAAGCCGTGGCCAAGGTCAAAGAGCACATTGCCGATGCCCTGAGCAAAGGCGCCAAGCTGCTGGCCGGCGGCAAGGCGATGGAAGGCAACTTCTTCGAGCCGACCATCCTCACCGACGTGCCGAAAAACGCCGCTGTGGCCAAGGAAGAAACCTTCGGGCCACTGGCGCCGCTGTTCCGTTTCAAAGACGAAGCCGAAGTGATCGCCATGTCCAACGACACCGAATTCGGCCTGGCCTCGTACTTCTACGCCCGCGACCTGGGCCGTGTGTTCCGTGTGGCTGAAGCCCTGGAATACGGCATGGTCGGCGTCAACACCGGGTTGATCTCCAACGAAGTGGCGCCGTTCGGCGGCATCAAGGCCTCGGGCCTGGGCCGTGAAGGCTCCAAGTACGGGATCGAGGATTACCTGGAAATCAAATACCTCTGCCTGGGCATCTAAGCCCTGTAAGAGATTGCAACAGACGCAAAGGGCACGAGAGCGCTGTCCCTTTGCGTGTTTCACGTCGTTATTCGCAGTGGCCGGGAAAGCTGTGGCAGTCGATCATCGCATGCTGCCGTAGTTGCCTCCCCGTCACCTATCCTTGAACCACGCCGCCCGATGAGCGGCGAATGAGGACTTTATGAGCAAGACCAACGCATCCCTGATGAAACGCCGCGAAGCCGCTGTACCGCGCGGTGTTGGCCAGATTCACCCGATCTTCGCCGAATCGGCGAAGAACGCCACCGTGACCGACGTAGAAGGTCGCGAGTTCATCGACTTCGCCGGCGGTATCGCCGTGCTCAACACCGGCCACGTGCACCCGAAAATCATCGCGGCGGTGACCGCGCAGCTGAACAAGCTGACCCACACTTGCTTCCAGGTACTGGCCTACGAGCCCTACGTGGAAGTCTGCGAGAAAGTCGCGGCCAAGGTGCCAGGTGATTTCGCCAAGAAAACCCTGCTGGTCACCACCGGTTCCGAAGCGGTGGAAAACGCCGTGAAAATCGCCCGCGCCGCCACTGGCCGTGCTGGGGTGATCGCCTTCACCGGCGCTTACCACGGCCGCACCATGATGACCCTGGGCCTCACCGGCAAAGTCGTGCCTTACTCGGCCGGCATGGGCCTGATGCCAGGCGGTGTGTTCCGTGCGCTGTATCCGAACGAACTGCACGGTGTGAGCGACGACGACGCCATCGCCAGCATCGAGCGCATCTTCAAGAACGACGCCGAGCCGCGTGATATCGCTGCGATCATCATCGAGCCTGTGCAGGGTGAGGGCGGGTTCTACGTCGCGCCTAAATCGTTCATGAAGCGCCTGCGCGAGCTGTGCGACAAGCACGGCATCCTGCTGATCGCCGACGAAGTGCAAACCGGTGCCGGTCGTACCGGTACCTTCTTCGCCATGGAACAGATGGGCGTTGCCGCCGACCTGACCACCTTTGCCAAATCCATCGCCGGCGGCTTCCCGCTGGCCGGTGTGTGCGGCAAGGCCGAATACATGGACGCCATCGCCCCGGGCGGCCTGGGCGGCACCTATGCCGGCAGCCCGATTGCCTGCGCCGCCGCACTGGCGGTGATGGAAGTGTTCGAAGAAGAGCACCTGCTGGACCGCTGCAAGGCCGTCGGCGAGCGCCTGGTGACTGGCCTCAAGGCCATCCAGGCCAAATACCCGGTGATCGGCGAAGTGCGTGCCCTGGGCGCGATGATCGCGGTGGAACTGTTCGAAGATGGCGACAGCCACAAACCGAACGCCGCAGCCGTTGCTGCGGTGGTGGCCAAGGCGCGTGACAAGGGCCTGATCCTGCTGTCCTGCGGTACCTACGGCAACGTGTTGCGCGTGCTGGTGCCGTTGACCTCGCCGGACGAGCAATTGGACAAGGGCCTGGCAATCATTGAAGAGTGCTTTGCCGAGCTGTAAGCGGCAAGCCACAAGCTGCAAGTAATAAACGCTTGCAGCTAGTCGCTCCCACCTTGCTGCGCAAAGAAGCCGCCCCGTGAGCAAAAAACGCATATGCGGTTTTTTGTTCACGGGGCGGCTTCTTGCGTGATGTGCAGGCATTACCGCTGGCCTGCTGCACCTCTTACCACATCCAGGACGGGGCAGGGCCGACCTGGCGCCGGCAAGCCGATGGAACATCGCACGAGGCTTTCCTGCCGGTGTCTTTATCTGACGGGCTCATCCCAACTCATTAAGCGAAGCGGATGACATACATCTGCCTGCGGATCAGGCAGAGTTCCTGCTATCCACCCGTATGTGCAGGAGGTTTTTCACTCATGGCTCAACCTCATGGCTTCTTCCAAGGCAAAACTGTCGCAGAGCTTTCCCGACAGGTGCGCAACCAAGAGGTACGTTGCGTTCAACTCACTCAGGCGGCGTTGGACGCTATCCATCAACAGAACCCTGCGATCAATGCCTTCGTCTCGCTTAACGTGGCTGAGGCACTCCACACCGCACAATTGCTCGATAGGGAGATCGACGAGGGTCAGTATCGCGGGCCGCTGCACGGTATCCCCATCGCAATCAAGGACAACATCGATACTCGGGGCATGCCTACGACGTATGGTTCTCACCTGTTTCAAAACCACTGGCCTACGACTGATGCGCGTTGTGTCGCCCTGCTCAGGGCAGCCGGGGCGGTGGTGGTTGGTAAAACGCTGACCAGTGAGTTTGCGCTCGGCCCAACGGGCGAATTTTCATTTCAGGGGCCGTCTCACAATCCTCACGACCTGAACAGGGTCACGGGTGGGTCCAGCGCAGGGAGTGCCGCAGCGGTTGCCGGGGGCATGGTCCCCATCGCGATCGGCACTGATACCGCAGGGTCCATTCGTATTCCAGCGTCTTTTTGTGGCGTGGTTGGGTTCAAGCCTAGTTACGGGCGCATTTCTCTTGAGGGGGTTTACCCTGTCAGCGCCACCCTGGACCATGTCGGTCCACTGGCTCAATGTGTAGAAGACATTGCCATACTGCTGGAGGTACTTAGCGTCTCGCCAATAAGCTGCGTGAAACCTGCCGACAAACCTCGGGCGGTATGGGTGGACCCCAAGGCGATCCACGATGTGGACGAGCGCGTGCTTGCATGCTGCCGTGCACGATTCCACGCGATATTTGATACCGGACAACGTGCCGCCGATTTCGAAGCGCTGATTCCAGCGGTTCAAAGTGCTTTTAAAACCATTCTGCTCGCCGAGGCTTACGCCGTGCACAGGGCGTACCTGGAGGATGAGGGCAGCCATTTCAGCAGTGAGCTGAGAACTCGCCTCGCACCCGGCAAAGCGATTAGCGCCTGGCAGTATCTGAATGCGCTGGGAAGCCGCAAGTTGCTGCAGAGCCAAGTGGCTGAACTATTCAAAGCAACCGATTTGCTGGTAATGCCATCCACCGCGATTACGCCACCACGGTTTGGTCTCAAGAGCATCACTGTCAACGGCGTTGAACATCCCATTCGAGAGGCCATCAATGGCTTGACGAGCGTCTGGAACCTGCTTGGTTTACCCGCCATCAATGTCCCCGCTGGCACCGTGGATGGTCTGCCCTGCGGGTTGCAAATCATTGCTGGCCCGAACCAGGATGAAAAGTTGTTGGCGTGGCTGGCGGCGCTGCAGGTTTAGTCTGCGCGCTCCGGGGTTGGCGGCTGCGAACCTGGGCGACGATGCAGGCATCACTGCCGCCATCGTAGGTCAGGTTGCAGGTGTGTATTACGGTGCGCAGGGCATTCTGCAGGTCTGGTTAAACGCACTGTGGATGCTGGGCCAGATCCACGCCATTGCCTTGGCGCTGATGCAGGTGACGCACCAGGAAACCAGCCCATTCTGATGCGTTAATCCGCAATTACCATACCGATCAAAGGTACGATCAACACCGTACTGATCGCCATGGACAATACGTTGCCGATATACGGATGCATGTAGTCAGGCAGGCGCCCGGCAATTGCGCAGGCCAGCGGCGGGGCGATCAGGGCTCCCAGCAATGCGCTGGTTACAATCACTGTCGCGTTTCCGCCATAGGTCAAGACGGCAGCGGGCACCACAGACACGAGAGGTACATAGGTTGGGTACCAACCACGCTCGCGCCATTGCCGGCGCCACAGGATGATGCCGATCAGAGAAGTCAGCGCTTGACCTGCAATCAGGTGTGGCAACCATCCAGATCCATAAGCGGGGCTCATTGGATTTAATGCATAGGCCAGCAATACCCCGGCGAGCAAACCCAGGCTGGCCCACTCATTGCCAAAGAATGGGGCTTCGGAGAAGTCCGCCAGCACGCGACGTAACGTCCAGCGTATGCCGTAGTCGGGTGTTTTCAGCGGGGCGGGGGGAGGGATGCCGGCCTTGGTTTCAGTTGCACGGCTGACCAGCGCCGGAAGTGCGCGGCAGAGTAAAAATGCGACCACGCTACCTAACGCCATGCCCAGGACATTGCCAATCACCACTGGCAAACCCAGGGGAATACAGAGGTAGTTGACCATCAACAGGCAGCTCGGCGTCACCAGAATCGCGCCGAGCAAGGCGCCGTTGAGCGTGACCTTCCATCCCCCGCCAAACAGCAACACCATGGCCGCCGGAAGTGACACAAATGCAGCGAACGTTGGTTGCCAGGAATCCGCTGTCAGGGTCCAGCCCCAGATCGCGTTGCTCAGCAGCAGTCCCAGCAATGAACTGGTCACCAACCAAGGCCAGAGCCCCGTGCCGTAGGCGATGCTGAAGCCTTGCCAGGCTTGCGCGTACCGACTGGCCCAGTAACCGAAAGCACCACCGAGCAGCAGACCGAGTGATGCGAACTCGTGTTTGTAGAAGGCCACTTCGCTGATATCGCCGACCACCCAACGTAACCACGCTATTGGCGAGGGCAGGCTGTCCATCATGTCGTTGTAACCTGGCCAGAGTACCGGTGCCGAGGTGGAGTAAGACACCGACAACGCAGTGAGTGACGCGACCAGGATGAGCGTGGCCGAGATCAGCATGACAAGGTGGCGAACAGATGAGTCCGATGACACTTTTGTGGGTATGTAATCCATGATCGACCCTCCGTCAGCGTGGCAGGCACGGGTGAAGGTGGTAGCCGAGCATCGTGTCATACAGGTCGCTCCGGCGATCCCGTTGCAGGTCGTTAAGGCTGTTCCAGATCGGCGCGCTGCGGGCGCTGGACAAGTCGATGTCGGCGTAAATGATCGCTTGCTCGTCGGATGAGGCGATTTTGCCGATGGGCCAACCGTTGGTGCCGGCAATCAGCGAGCACCCCAGGTAACGCGCATCCTGTTCTTCCCCGATGCGGTTGGCGGCAGCAATGAACACGTTGTTGGCGTGGGCGGCGGTCATGGTCAGGTAAGAGGCCATGCATTTGCCCGCTTCGTCGAACAGGGGCGGCGGGGTCCACACCCAGTTGTTCAGGCTGCAAATGATGTCGGCGCCTTGCTGGGTCAGTATGCGTGGGACTTCGGGGAACCAGATGTCCCAGCAGATCAGTAAGCCTATGCGGCCTATGGATGTTTCAAATACGGGGAATCCAAGGTTGCCAGGGGTGAACCAGAGTTTTTCCTTGTTCCAGAGGTGGGCCTTGCGGTATTTGCCAATCAGGCCATCGGGGCCCAGCAGCACTGCCGTGTCGAACAGCTGCATGCCTTCGCGCTCGGCCAGGCCCGCCACAAGATGTATTTGGTGAGCCTGGGCGAAGTCCATCCACGCCCGCAGGCTGGGACCGCCTGGAACGGGTTCGGCATGTAGATAGGCATCATGGCGATTGTTGAATAGATAACCGGTATTGGCCAACTCCGGAAGCACAATCAGATTGGCGCCATTGTTCACCGCTTGCAGGGCAAGGCTGAGGCTGGTTTCCAGGTTGGAGGCGCGATTGTGGGTACCGACTTGCGGATCAAATTGCACAACGGCGACGCGTACCGGGCTCGTGGAATCGTTCATCGTGTAGACCTCTTTTTATTGTTATGAGCCCACCGGATCAGGTGGGCGTTTAATAGAAAGTCTTTTTTGCTTGTGCGTCAGTAGGCTGTTTCCTTTAGGGTCGTAGGCAGCTGCTCTATCGATTTGGCGGCCCTTGGTACCGGGGATATTCATCCAGGGTAAAGCCCCCATTGAACTTGGCGAGGGTGGTACTGCAGAGGTTGATCACTGCGTCGACGGCGCCACGTAGGCACGGCTCGGTCCAGCCCGCATCCACGGAAAACGATTCCCCGGCCAGATAAAGGCCGCTGACATGGGCATAGTCCCGGTTGTACTGCATCAAGCTGACTGCGTCGTAGTAGGTCCCCGCGCGATAGAGCTTGGCGCACCCTAGTGCGTTCTTGTCGGTCACCCAGCGTTGGACGATGGCGTTTTGTTTGTCGATGTAGGGCGATATCGCCGTTTTGATATTGGCGCTGCGTAAGAGGATGCGGTCCAGTTCCGTGACGCACTTATCGACCAAGGTTTGGTCGTCGAAAGAAGCCAGTTTGGTCGCGTCATCCTCCCAGGTGTAACTGAGCAAGATGCAGTCATAGGGATAGGCGTTGTGGTAGCGGTAGGTGTACACATCGTGGATAAAACTGTCGGTGACCATGATCTGGGGGATTTTTTTGTTTTTCGACAGAAAGCTTTTCTTGAGCGGCGCATAGACCTTGCAACTGGTTTCCCAGTGGGCGGTTTTGTAAGCATTGGTGACGGAATACGGCAGCATCGCCTGGCTGAAGTTTTCCAGCTGAATGTGTGTTTCGATAATCCAGGATGGCAGTGTCATGATCACGGCATCGAAATCTTCATGGCGTTCTGAGGTGGCTGTGGGACTGCTGACCTGCCAGTCATAGGTCAAGCGGATTTGGCCGTTTTCAAGCTTGGTCAAGCGAGTCACTGAGGTGTCGGTAAGAAAGCCCTTCCCGCGTTGCCGACTGTGATCATAGAAGGACTTGCCGTCTAACTTGGCCTCCATAAAAAGCAGGCACTCGTCCAGTGCCGTTAGCCCCAGGTAACGCGGCGCATCGAACGGCAAGTCATTGCAGTCTTTGAGGGTGGTTTCCCCTAGATACGGTGACGGAGCGGGATTGCCGTTAATGCCGACGCGCCCATGCACCAGTTGGAGTTGACTGCTGAAACCGAAGATCGCAGTACGTAAAGGGTAGAGGCAGCACACGTCATAAAACGCCCCCCAACTGCCATCGCCGATACCGATGGAATAGAAAAGGGTGGACTCTTCCTGGGTCATGCCGAGACCGCCAAAGTCCTCAGGAGTACGGGCGCTCCACGTAACGCTCGCCAACGCCACCAAGTCACGAAAGGACAGGCTCTGGTAACGCGCGACGATAGCGGCCCATAAGGATTCCCATAGTGGCGTGCCATACATCTGGGCGACTTCGTGCGTCATCTGATCGGCAAAACGGCGCCACTTGGCATACACCTCCTGCAATTTTTCTGTTGGAGGTGGCGTGTGGCCTTGCGGGTTTTTCCAGATAAGCATCTGTGGCTGTGGCGTTCCCTCAAGTAACCCTTCGCGCAGGTAAATGCCGGTGTTGCGTACATGCGATGTGCCTGGGTTGGGAAAGTCGGACAGCTGCAGTTCAAAGAATTTGCAATAGTAGGCCAGCAGCGATTGCCCATCTAAAGGCGATTCACCTGCCTGATTGAACATGGGCATGCGCATGGCGCCCATCTCGAAGGGGGTCTGGCCCAGCAGTGGAGATTGGCCGCGATTGAGCATCGATAGGTGACGCCCGCCAACCCGGTGAGACTGTTCCAACAATGTGACGTTGTTGAATCCGCACCGGAGTAATTCGCGCGCAGCGGTCAATCCGGTGATGCCAGCGCCAACGATGCAGATTTTGTAATCGGGTTGGGTTGCCTGGGCGATGCCAAAATCTTGTTCGACCAATTTGCGATAGTTGAAGCACAAGTCCGGAGGACTTGGGAACCGGCCTCGCCATGACGATGGGGCGTGGGCTGTTAAGTGCTTGGCGACCAGGGCGGGGTAGTCGTAGGTGGATCCGATGGTCATGGTTCATGCTCCAGAGTCTGCCCGGTCGGGAGGAATGACCGGCGGCAATGGCGAATGAATTTAGTACCGCGAGGAGGTGGCGGGGGGGTAGATCTTTGTGGTGAGGGTTGGGAGTCGGCTGGAGCGCGGGGCTGCCATCTTTCGACGGTCGTCCTACAGAGAAAATGCTATGAGTGATTGTTGTAGCCCAAGCGCAAAATGCGTTTTGGCGCAAGCTGCGCAGTGTGGAATAGAGACCTTGAAAAAAGCTGCGGGCAAGCCCCGTATTGGCCCCGACCTAACCCGCAATCACGCGGTTCTTGCCCTGACGCTTGGCCTCATACATCGCCGCATCGGCGCGGCCGAACAGTTTGTCCAGGGTTGAGTCATCTTCGCGCAGGCTGGTCAAACCCTGGCTGACCGTCACGGTGAACGCGTGGCCTTCGACACTGAAACTCAGCGCCTGGATTTCCTTGCCCAGTCGCTCGGCCACCTGCAGGGCCATCTCCGGGGCGCAGCCGGGCAGTATGGCGGCGAATTCTTCGCCACCGATGCGCCCGAACAGATCGCCACGACGCAACACACCACGCCCGCTTTCGGCGATGCGCCGCAGCACCTGGTCGCCTTCCAGATGGCCGTAGGTGTCGTTGATGTCTTTGAAGTCGTCGATGTCCAGCAGCAGGAATGCCAGCGGCGTGCCCTGCGCACAGGCGCTGTCAAAGGCCTGGTTGGCGAGCTCGAAGAAGTGCCGGCGGTTGCTGCTCTGGGTCAGCACATCGGTGGTGGCCAGGCGATGCAGTTCCAGCTCCAGGTGCTTTTTTTCGGTGATGTCCTCGGCGATGCCCACGACGATCATCGGCTTGCCCGGCTCGGCCTGCTGGTTGATGTAGCACTTGTCACTGAGCCAGCGGATCTGCCCGTCGAGCGTGACGATGCGGTATTCGCGGTCTTCCACGGCGCCCTGCTCCAATACACGGGCCAGGCTGTGTTCGGCATAGTCGAGGTCTTCGGGGTGGATGCTGTTGCGCCATTCCCGATGGTCGGCCAGGAGCAAACCGGCGCTGCGGCCGAATATCCGTTCGTAGGCGGGGCTGACGTACAGCACGCGACGGGTTTCCCAATCGATGGCCCACAGCACGGCGTTCACGCTCACCAGCAGCGAGCTGAGCAGCTGCTCACGCGCACTCAGGCGCTCGACCTCACCCTGGGCATGCATCAGCGCCAACAGCGTCGACGCGGCCGCCGGGCGCGGTGGCTGGGCAGAGGACACATCAGGCGTGCAGGGCTTTTCGTGAACCATCGGAACAACTCTCTCTGGGCGCGCCGCAGGATGGAACAGCGGTCACTACAAGCGGTCACCATGATGGCGAAGTGTTCTTTGAGAGAGGGGAATTGCGGTGAAGTTCCGTGATCGGGCTCGATTGGCGGTGCCCGGAAAATGGCGTCAGAAAGCCAATGTGCGGGAGGGCGAGCCCTCCCGCCGTCGCGTCAGACCCCTGCAGGGCGCAGTGAATAGGTCTTCAATTGGTGGGCAAAATCGCGCAGGGATTGGATACCGCTGGCTTCGGCTTCATGTACCCATTCCTTGATCGCCGCGAGCATGTCGTGGCCGTTGGTGCTGGTCTTGAGCCAGATCTGCTGCAGCGCCAGACGCTTCTCGTAGATCACGCTCAGTGCCTGGCTGTGCTCCAGCATGCTTTGGATGCGCACATGGTGGCGATCGCTCAGCAGGCTGGTTTCCCGCGACAGCAGGCGCTTGGCGCGGTGGAACTGGTGGCGGACCGAGTGATCGACTTTCTCCAGCTCCTGCTTGACCAGTGGGCCGATGACCAATTTGCGGTATTGGGCCATGATCTGGAAGCGGTTGTTGAGGATCGCCATGGCGGTGTCCATGTCCAGGTGGCCCTTGCCTTCGACGCGGTGGGCGATCGGTGCGACGCGCTGCACCTTGGCCAGGCGCAGGAAGCTGAACACCTTGATCCAGGCCCAGCCCAGGTCGAACTCCCATTTCTTGACCGACAACTTGGCCGAGTTGGGGTAGGTGTGATGGTTGTTGTGCAGCTCTTCACCGCCCACGATGATGCCCCATGGCACCAGGTTGGTGGCGGCATCGCGGCATTCGAAGTTGCGATAGCCCACGGCATGGCCCAGGCCGTTGATCACACCGGCGGCCCAGAACGGAATCCACATCATCTGGATCGCCCAGATGGTGATGCCGATGGTGCCGAACAGCAGCAGGTCGATCACGCCCATGAGCGCCACGCCCAGCAGCGGGAAACGCGTGTACAGGTTGCGTTCGATCCAGTCGTCCGGGCAGTTCTTGCCGTAGATGCGCAGGGTCTCGGGGTTTTCCGCCTCGGCGCGGTACAGCTCGGCGCCTTTGCGCAGCACGGTGGACAGGCCCTTGATCACCGGGCTGTGGGGGTCATCGACGGTTTCGCATTTGGCGTGGTGCTTGCGGTGGATAGCGGTCCACTCGCGGGTGTTCTGCGCCGTGGTCAGCCACAGCCAGAAGCGGAAGAAGTGTTTCAGGCCGGCATTGAGCTCGAGCGAGCGATGGGCTGAATAACGGTGCAGATAGACCGTGACCCCAATAATGGTCACGTGGGTCATCAACAGCGTGACTGCCACCAGTTGCCAGGCTGACAGGTCAAGAAAACCGTTGTACCACATAGGCTGTATGGCCCTCAGATAAAGTAAAGAACAGCTCACGCATTATCACTAAGCCTACAGAGAAAACCAGCCGCTCTTTCAGATAGGAGTGACTGGATGTTTCTTATTCTATAATCCTCAGCCTTCGTAGGGCGATTCTGTTTTTTGGTAAGGATTACTGACCATATGCTGTTTACATACCGAGGAGCCCTACGTGCGGGGCTGGTATACCTGCTGATTTCCATTGTATGGCTCAGGCTCAGCCACCACTTATTGATCAACTTTATCGATGAACCCCGGGCGTTGGCGCATTGGCTGCAACTGCGCGGCTATGTCTGGGTGGGCCTGAGCGCGCTGGCTATCTACCTGATGGGCGTGCGTTTCGCCCGTGTCCACCAGCTGCAACAACCCCTGAAAGAAAACCATGAGCGCCTGCAACAGGCCGCTGCGGTGTTTGATTGCACCCGTGAAGGGGTGCTGGTCACCGATGCCCGAGGCCTGATCGTGCATGTCAATCGGGCGTTCATGGAGATCACCGGCTACCGGCGCGAAGACGTCATGGGCAAGCCCCCCAGCCTGTTCAAGTCCGGGCGCCATTCGTCGAATTTTTATCGGCAGATGTTCCAGACCCTCGAGCGCAGCGGTGAATGGAGCGGCGAAATCTGGAACCGACGCCAAAGCGGAGAAATTTACCCACAGTGGCAAACCATCCGCGTCATCCGCGATGAGCAAGGCCGCATCAGCCACTATGTCGCGGTGTTCTCGGACATCAGCGCCATCAAGGACTCCGAACACGAACTGGCGCACCTGGCTCATCACGACCCGCTCACCGATCTGCCCAACCGCCTGCTGTTCACCGACCGCGCCGAGCAGGCCCTGGCCTCGGCGCAAGTGCACAAACGCGGCTGTGCATTGCTGCTGCTGGACCTGGACCATTTCAAGATCATCAATGACAGCCTGGGCCACAATGTGGGCGATCAACTGCTCAAGCTGGTGGCCGAGCGTCTGAAGGGGCTGTTCAGGCCTGGGGTGACCCTGGCGCGCCTGGGCGGCGACGAGTTCGCCGTATTGGCGGAGAGTTGCCCGCAGGTGATGCAGGCGGCGGCCCTGGCGCAGCGCATGCTCGACGCCATGAAGGAGCCGTTTGTGTTCGACGGCAACCAGCTGTTTATCAGCGCCAGCATCGGCATCAGCCTGTTCCCCAGCGATGCGCTGAGCGCCGAGCAATTGCTGCGCAACGCTGATTCGGCGCTGTTCAAGGCCAAGCATGCGGGCCGTGAAGGCTACGCCCTGTACACCGAGGAACTGACCGCTCACGCGCAGAACCGGGTGGAAATCGCCAGCGAACTGCGTCGCGCCCTCGACCAGCAGGAACTGCGCGTCTACTACCAGCCGGTGCACGGCCTGCAGGACGGCCGCCTGATTGGCGTCGAAGCGCTGGTGCGTTGGCAGCACCCGGAACGCGGCCTGGTGCCGCCGGGCGAGTTCATCCCTATCGCCGAGCGCACCGGGTTGATCGCCGACATCGATGCCTGGGTGATGAACCAAGCCTGCCGCCAGATGTGCCAGTGGCTGGCGGACGGCGCGCCGTTGGGGTTTATCGCGATCAACGTGTCCAGCCGGCTGTTTGCCCGGCGCGAACTCTACGAACACGTGGGCCAGGTGCTTCACGATACAGGCCTGGACCCGGCCTTCCTTGAGCTGGAAGTCACCGAAAGCGCGGTGATGGACGACCCGGAAGTGGCCCTTGAACAGCTGCACCGCCTGCGCGAGCTGGGATTGCGCCTGGCCATCGACGACTTCGGCACCGGCTATTCCTCGCTGCTGCGCCTCAAGCGCCTGCCGGTGCAGAAGCTCAAGATCGATCAGGGCTTTGTCGCAGGCCTGCCGTGGGATGAAGACGACGCCGCCATCGTGCGCGTGGTCATCGCCCTGGCGAAAAGCATGGGCATGCAGGTGCATGCCGAAGGGATCGAGCAGGTGGAGCAGGCCCGCTTCCTGCTGGACCAGGAATGCGACATGGGGCAGGGGTACTGGTTTGGAAAGCCGGTGCCGGCTGATGAGATCAATTGGGCACGAGCACCCGCCATCCGGGATTGAAATGCAGTCCAAATGTGGGAGGGGGCTTGCCCCCGATGGCAGTGTGTCAGCCAAGACTGACTAACCTGACACACCGCTATCGGGGGCAAGCCCCCTCCCACATTGGAACTCCACAAGGCTTTATTTCAGTGCTGTGATTCAAAACCCACGCGCAACCCCACGCCCCACCAGAAAATTCTTTCTGGTTATATAAACATTCTTAAATAGTATTTTTAAGAATATCCCCGCTTATCTACTATCGCTCTCACGCCGCAAGCAGTGCCGCCACTGCCAGGCACTAATCATTTCAGGAGCGAGACCATGAGCGCATCTCTACGTAGCGTCGACGGCCAGGACGAAGCAGCCATTTTGCGTGAGATCCAGAGCGCCCTGCGCGATCTGCGGTTTGGCGCGGTGGAAATCACCGTACACAACGCTCAAGTGGTACAGATCGAACGCAAGGAAAAATTCCGCCTGCAGAACCCGGGTAACAAACCGAGCTGAGCAGCAACGGCGATAGACCCGCAATTATAAAAAAAGCCAACACTCAAGAATTTTCAGGAGCTTCTATGTCGTCGATTCGCCGTTACGCCCTGGCCGCGCTGGCCAGTGCCGTGTTTGCCGGTTCCGCCGTTGCCAAGGACTACGAGTTGCTCAACGTCTCGTACGACCCCACCCGTGAGCTGTACCAGGACTACAACGCTGAGTTCACCAGCTTCTGGAAACAGTCCCACCCGGGCGACAACGTCAAGATCCAGCAATCCCACGGTGGTTCGGGCAAGCAAGGCCGCGCGGTGATCGACGGCCTGCGCGCCGATGTGGTGACCCTGGCACTGGCCGGCGACATCGACGAAATCGCCAAGCTGGGCAAGACCCTGCCGGAAAACTGGCAAACCCGCCTGCCGGACGCCAGCACCCCGTACACCTCGACCATCGTGTTCCTGGTGCGCAAGGGCAACCCCAAAGGCATCAAGGACTGGGGCGACCTGATCAAGAAAGACGTGTCGGTGATCACGCCTAACCCGAAAACCTCCGGCGGTGCGCGCTGGAACTTCCTCGCCGCCTGGGCCTATGGCCTGAAGACCGGTGGCAGCGAAGCCAAGGCCCAGGAATACGTTAAAGAGCTGTTCAAGCACGTGCCGATCCTCGACACCGGCGCACGCGGTTCGACCATCACCTTCGTCAACAACGGTCAGGGCGACGTGCTGCTGGCCTGGGAAAACGAAGCGTTCCTGGCGCTCAAGGAAGACGGCGGCGCCGACAAGTTCGACATCGTCGTGCCGTCCCTGTCGATTCTCGCCGAGCCGCCGGTGGCCGTGGTTGACAAGAACGCCGAGAAAAAGGGCAATACCGAGATCGCCACCGAATACCTCAAGCACCTGTACAGCCCGGCTGGCCAGGAGATTGCGGCGAAAAACTTCTACCGCCCACGCGATGCGAAAGTCGCCGCCAAATACGCTCAACAGTTCCCTGAACTGGACCTGGTCACCATCGACAAAGACTTCGGCGGCTGGAAAACTGCCCAACCGAAGTTCTTTAACGACGGTGGCGTGTTCGACCAGATCTACACGGCGCAATAAACCAAAGTACCTGTAGGAGCGAGCTTGCTCGCGAAGATCGTCAACGATAACGCGTACATTCTGAATGAGCGCGGTGCCCTTGATTCTTTCGCGAGCAAGCTCGCTCCTACAGTGGTTTCTACCCTTTAACCAAGGACTCTTATGTCGCGTCGTATTTCCCCCGTCATACCCGGCTTCGGGCTGACGCTGGGCTACACCGTGGTGTACCTCAGCCTGATCGTACTCATCCCCCTGGCGGCGATGTTTGTACACGCCGCTCAACTCACCTGGGATCAGTTCTGGGCCATCATCTCCGCGCCCCGCGTGTTGGCGGCGTTGAAATTGAGCTTCAGCACCGCCTTGTACGCCGCGCTGATCAACGGCGTGATCGGCACCCTGCTGGCCTGGGTGCTGGTGCGCTACACCTTCCCCGGCCGCAAGGTCATCGATGCGATGATCGACCTACCGTTCGCCTTGCCCACCGCCGTGGCCGGTATCGCGCTGACCGCGCTGTATGCCCCCAACGGCCTGGTGGGCCAGTTCGCCGCCGACCTGGGCTTCAAGATCGCCTATACGCCGCTGGGTATCACCCTGGCGCTGACCTTCGTGACCTTGCCGTTCGTGGTGCGCACGGTGCAGCCGGTACTGGCCGATATCCCCCGGGAAGTCGAAGAGGCCGCCGCCTGCCTGGGCGCCAAGCCATTGCAAGTGTTCCGCCATATCCTCGTACCGGCCCTGTTGCCGGCCTGGCTGACCGGTTTCGCGCTGGCGTTCGCGCGGGGCGTCGGTGAGTACGGCTCGGTGATTTTCATCGCCGGCAACATGCCGATGAAAACCGAAATCCTGCCGTTGCTGATCATGGTCAAACTCGACCAGTACGACTACCGTGGCGCCACCTCTATCGGGGTGCTGATGCTGGTGGTTTCCTTTGTCCTGCTGCTGCTGATCAACTTGTTACAGCGGCGCATCGAACGTCCATAAGGAGGCGCGGAACATGTCCCAATCGTCTATATCCGCCGCGTCCTCGGCCAACGCCGCCCGGCGTGGCAGCGCGACCTCGCGACGCGTCCTGATCGGCCTTGGCTGGCTGGTGTTTGCCCTGTTCCTGCTGCTGCCGCTGCTGATCGTGGTGTCCCAGGGCCTGAAGAACGGCCTTGGCGCGTTCTTCACCGCGATCCTTGAACCGGATGCGCTGTCGGCGTTGAAACTCACGGTGATCGCCGTGGTGATCTCCGTGCCGCTCAACCTGGTGTTTGGCGTCAGCGCCGCGTGGTGCGTAAGCAAATATTCATTCCGTGGCAAAAGCATCCTGGTGACGCTGATCGACTTGCCGTTCTCGGTGTCCCCGGTGATCGCAGGCCTGGTCTACGTGCTGATGTTCGGCGCCCAGGGCTTCTTCGGCCCCTGGTTGCAGGACCACGACATCCAGATTGTGTTCGCCTTGCCCGGCATCGTGCTGGCGACCATCTTCGTCACCGTGCCGTTCGTGGCCCGCGAGCTGATCCCGCTGATGCAGGAGCAGGGCACCCAGGAAGAAGAAGCCGCGCGCCTGCTCGGTGCCAACGGCTGGCAGATGTTCTGGCATGTCACCGTCCCGAACATCAAGTGGGGCCTGATCTACGGCGTGGTGCTCTGCACGGCGCGGGCCATGGGGGAGTTCGGCGCGGTGTCGGTGGTGTCCGGCCATATCCGCGGCGTCACCAACACGCTGCCGCTGCATGTCGAGATTCTCTACAACGAATACAACCACGTCGCCGCCTTCGCGGTGGCCAGCCTGTTGCTGATCCTGGCGCTCTTCATCCTGCTGCTCAAGCAGTGGAGCGAGAACCGAATCAACCGCCTGCGTAACAGCGCCGGTGAGGAATAAGTCATGTCGATCGAAGTCCGTAATGTCAGCAAGAACTTCAACGCCTTCAAGGCCCTGGACAGCATCAACCTGGATATCCAGAGTGGCGAGCTTGTGGCGTTGCTGGGCCCCTCCGGCTGCGGCAAGACCACCTTGCTGCGCATCATTGCAGGCCTGGAAACCCCGGATGCCGGCAGCATCGTGTTCCACGGCGAGGACGTCTCCGGTCACGATGTGCGTGATCGCAATGTGGGCTTTGTGTTCCAGCACTACGCGCTGTTCCGCCACATGACCGTGTTCGACAACGTTGCTTTCGGCCTGCGCATGAAGCCGAAAAACCAGCGCCCGACCGAAAGCCAGATCGCGAGCAAGGTTCACGAGTTGCTGAACATGGTGCAGCTCGACTGGCTGTCTGACCGTTACCCGGAACAACTCTCAGGTGGCCAGCGCCAGCGTATCGCCCTGGCCCGCGCCCTGGCGGTGGAGCCCAAGGTGCTGCTGCTGGACGAACCCTTCGGCGCCCTCGATGCCAAGGTCCGCAAAGAGCTGCGCCGCTGGCTGGCGCGCCTGCATGAAGATATCAACCTGACCTCGGTGTTCGTGACCCACGACCAGGAAGAGGCCATGGAAGTCGCCGACCGTATCGTGGTGATGAACAAGGGCGTGATCGAGCAGATCGGCTCACCGGGCGACGTCTACGAAAACCCGGCCAGCGACTTTGTGTACCACTTCCTGGGCGACTCCAACCGCTTGCATCTGGGCGAGGACAAACACCTGCTGTTCCGCCCGCACGAGGTGTCGCTGTCGCGGCATGAGCTTGAAGATCACCACGCAGCTGAGGTACGGGACATCCGGCCGCTGGGCGCGACTACTCGCGTGACCCTGAAGGTCGAAGGCCAGCCCGAGCTGATCGAAGCCGAAGTGGTGAAGGACCACGACAGCCTGACCGGCCTGACCCGTGGCGAGACCCTGTTCTTCAAACCCAAGGTCTGGCAAAAAGCCTGAGCACACCCCGGAACCGATCGTTCCCACGCTCTGCGTGGGAATGCCTCTGGTGACGCACTGCGTCACGCTTTGGACGCGGAGCGTCCTGGGCTGCATTCCCACGCAGAGCGTGGGAACGATCAATCGGGGGCAAGCCCCCTCCCACATTTAGATCCCGCTGGGTTTGAGATCGCGGCGTGCCACCGGGCCTGAGCGTTGCTCAATCTGCTGCTTCAGCGCCTGGCGCAACCCCAGCGCAAACGCCAGCTCCGCCACCACAAACAACGGCCCCACGATCAGCCCGGATACATCATCAACGAACGCCGGCTTCCGGCCTTCGTAGTAATGCCCGACAAACTGAATCACCCAGCCCACCACAAACATCCCGATACCGCTGCTCAACCACACCGTCGTGCTCTGCGCCGCCAGCACGTGGCCGGCCCATACCGACACGCCCATCAGCAGCGTCATCAAGATTCCCAGGGCCAGTTCCAGGCGCAGGTAAAACCACGCCGAAAACAGCGCCAGCAGCACCGCCGGGGAAATCCACAGCGCGCCCACCGTCCATTCGGGGCGTGACAGCAGCACGGCGACCGCTACCACGATCGAGGGAATGCCGATGAAATGGCTGGCGATATTGCGTGGGTCGCGGTGGTAGGCGGCGTATTGACTGAGGTGGTCGACGAGGCTTTTCATTGTTGTTCCTCCTGTAGGATGTTTGATCATGCCCTGTCAGTCGGCGCCTAACTGTCAACTGGGCGACAATCTTCGGAGTTCCCATGGACACAGGCAAATGGCACGCGCACCTGGCCGGCGGCCACTGGTTTGGCCATCTGCCTGCAGACTTGCAGCATAGCCTGCTGGCGGCGGCGCGGGTGCGCACGCTGACGGCGGGGCAGTTTCTGTTCAAGCGCGGCGATCCGCCGTGTGGCCTGTATGCGGTGCTCGAAGGGGCGGTGCGCATCAGCGCGGTGAATGCCCAGGGCAAGGAAGCGGTGCTGAGCCTGGTGGAGACGCCTCACTGGTTCGGCGAGATCTGCCTGTTCGACAACCTGCCGCGCACCCACGATGCGCTCGCCACGGGCCCTTGCACGCTGGCGCAGGTGCCGCAGGCGGCGATGCTCGGCATGCTCGCGCAGCATCCGGCGTATTGGCGCGATGTGGCCCTGTTGATGAGCCACAAGCTGCGCCTGTCGTTGATCAATATCGAACAGATGAGCCTGATGCCCGCGTCGGCGCGGCTGGCCCATCGGCTGCTGATGATTGCTCAGGGCTACGGTGAGCGAACGCAGGCGCGCCGGGTGTTGCAACTGCCCCAGGAGGACCTGGCGGCGATGCTCGGCCTGTCGCGCCAGACCACCAACAGCCTGCTCAGGGCACTGGAGCAACAGGGCGTGCTCGGCCTGAGCTACGGGGCCATCGAGATTCTCGACCTCAATGGCCTGCGGCTGGCTGCCGGCCTATGAACCGCGATAGGTGGAGAAGCCATAAGGGCTGAGCAGCAGCGGGATGTGGTAGTGCTGATCGGCCTGCTTGACCTGGAAAATCACCGGCACTTCGGGGAAGAAGGTTTCGCGGTTGGCTTTCTTGTAATAGTCGCCGGTCTTGAACACCACGCGGTACTCGCCCGGCTTCATGCTGCGATCAGCGGGAAACAGTTCGGCGATGCGTCCCTGTTCGTTGGTCACGCCTTGGGACAGCGATTGCCATTGGTCGCCCACATGCTGTTCCAAGGTGACGTTGACGCCGGCGCTCGGTAGGCCGTTTTCCAGGTTGAGCACATGCACGCTCAGCGGGTTGCCGGCGGCCATGGCCAGGGTGCACAGGCCGCTCAGGCTGAGGGCGGCGAGGGTCATGCTGAGGGTTTTCATCGTGAAGTCCTTTTTTGACAGAGGTGGTATCAAGGGGTGATTTTCAGGCCCAGTTGCTCGGCGGCCTGTACGGCGCAGGCCTCGTCCT
>NZ_CVTO01000017.1:0-333 GCF_900004715.1 Pseudomonas sp. 24 E 13 | reverse complement strand
TTCATCGATGACGCAGGGCAGCGTTTCTACCGCAGCGGTGATCGGGTACGCCTGGATCACCATGGGCGTCTGGCGTTCCTCGGGCGCCAGGACGATCAGGTGAAGATTCGCGGTTTTCGCGTCGAGCCCGGTGAGGTCAGTGCCTGGCTGAGCCGGCAATCGCGGGTACGCGAAGCCGCCGTGCTGGCACGCGAGATTCAGGGGCGCATGCAACTGGTGGCCTATTTCGCGCCGCGCCTGACCCCGGACGAACTGAGCGCCATCCAGGCGCAGGCCCGGGCGCAACTGCCCGAACCGCTGCAGCCGGCGTACTGGTCGAGCCTGGATGCCTTG
>NZ_CVTO01000077.1:0-6960 GCF_900004715.1 Pseudomonas sp. 24 E 13 | reverse complement strand
GCCGACGTCAGCGTCGCCCGTGCAGCGATGCTGCCTGCGGTGACCCTCGGCGCGACCCTGGGTTCGGGCGCGTACAAGGCCGACGAGATCCTGCGCAGCCCGTTCTACACCCTGACCTCGGGCCTGGTGGCGCCGATCTTCAACAACGGTCGTTTAAGCGCCGAACGCGACAAGGCCCGCGCGCGCCAGGATGAGCTTCTGCAAATCTACCGTGGGGCGATCATCAACGGCTTTGCCGATGTGGAAAAAGCCCTCAGCAGCATCAGCCGCCTCGACCAGCAACGCCAATGGCAAGCCGAAGAACTGCAACAGGCCCGGACTGCGTTCCAGATCGCCGAAAGCCGCTACCAGGCGGGCGCCGAGGATTTGCTCACAGTGCTGGAGACCCAACGCACGTTGTACGCGGCCCAGGACTTGGACGTGCAGCTGCGGCTGTCGCGCCTGCAGGCCAGCATCGCGTTGTACAAAGCCTTGGGCGGTGGCTGGAATAGCGGCACCTGATAAACGAAACTCCAGTTTCGTACACGATCCGTTTAATCGCCTTACATTATTAGACCCAAGGTCCTTGGTAAAAAAGCCGACTTCACACGGCTTCCCGGGACCTTCTAATGAAATCCAGCGTTGTTGGAAAATGCCTGGTCTGCCTCGGCGGCTGGCTGATCGCACACCTGGCCCTGGCCGAGCCGTTGATCGCGCCCACCGCCATTGATTGGTTACTCGATTGCCCCTTCCCGGTGTTCGAGCAGCTCGACCCCGACGTACTCGCCCGTACCCAATGTGGCCTGGTGACGGTGCCCCGCGACCATGCCGCCCCTGGCCGCGGCCGCCTGCGCTTGAGCGTGACACGCGTCGGCGCGCGCGACCCGCTCAACCGCGAGGGCGTGGTGTTTATCCAGTCCGGCGATCCGCGTACGGCCAGAAACACCACCTTTGCCCTGCATCTGGCCGGCCGCTGGGAGTCTTACGCCACCCCGGCGTATCGCATGCTCGTCGACCGCTACGACATGATCGAACTGAGCAGCCGCGACCTCAAAGGCAGCGACGCCCTCGAACAGGCGGCAGAGGATATGGAGTATGTGCGCGGGCAACTGGGCGAGTCCCGGCTCAACTACGTCGGCAATGCCGACGCGGCGCGCCTGGGCAACCGCTACGCCACGCTGTTTCCCGAACGCATCGCACGCATGGTGCTGGTCAACGCCGGGCGCGGCGAACCGAGCGCGTCCGGCGTCGACTCGCTGCTGCTCAAGGAACCCGCCCAGGCCACGGCCGACGGCTGCGTCAGCCGCTGGCTCGGGGAGTTTCTGGCCTACGGCAAACAGCCTCCGGCGAACACCCGGTGTCTCGACCGTGGCGGCTGGGAGTGAGCCGTACCGGATCTACCGAAGTTCGATCACTCTTGATTCACCCCACAACCCAATGTGGGAGGGGCGGTGCGACGATTCGACTTGCCCCCGATGACCATAAGTATCTACACAACTCAGCAGCGCCCAACCGTAACCACGATGCGCAGCGAGTCGCTCTTGCTCTTGATCTGCTTTTGATCTTGATCTCAGGCGCCCCGTTAAACCACGCTGGCCGAACGCAGGCTTGAATCCGTGGGCAACCCGGCAGGACGCCGGGTTAGCCGCCCCGCGCCATGGATGGCGCGTGGTGGCGGCCCACGGATTCAAGCCTGCGTTCGGGCACACCGAGCCTAGGCGAGGTGCCGAGTGGTGGGGCAAGAGCGTTTTGCTTACTTTTGCGCTTTTCAAAAGTGAGCCGCCGTCAGGGCGGAACCCTAAGTGGCCGTGACCGCAGAAACGGATATGTACTCGATCTGATCCAACATCCTGGTCGGCCCAGAGGCCGCCATCGGGGGCAAGCCCCCTCCCACATTTGCACTGCATTCCAATCAAAAGATGCCTGCCCTAATAATAGCTATCTACCGCCTCCCGCCGCTCCAGCAGGTATCAACTGTCCAGCGTACTCAACCTTCCGGCGGCCTGATAACCGCCAGGGGTTTCCCGACTGAACAGAGCGATCCCGATGGTCCCCCTTAAATACAAAGACTTGCTGATCAACTTCACTAACAACTTTACTCACCTCTGGAACAACCGGCGTCGCGAGGATGGGCATTTTGGCGACGCGCCCGCCGGTGTCTGGCGCCCTCGCATACCTCCGAAGCTGGCTGGCTACTACCCGATCGGCGACAGGCTTGAAGATAATTTCAACACCATCGACGGCGTCCAGGCGATGCCGGTGGTCGCCGATGCCAATGGCCCCACGGGTACCGCCTTGAAGCCACCCACGGATTTCGAACGGGTATGGGCCTTTGAGCAACCGGGGCACAACGTGTCGATCTGGCGCCCGGTGCCGCCTGAAGGCTATGTGGCAATGGGATTGGTAGTTGGCAACGGCCTGCTTGAGCCTTCCGTGAATGCGGTTCGGTGCCTGCGTGATGATCTGCCGGTCACGTCGCACATCGACGAACTGCTGTGGAGCGATCGAGGCACCGGCGCACCCGGGGATTTTTCCGCCTGGAGTGTCAAGCCGCCCACTGCGCCACCGGCTGAAGTGTATTTCAGCGCCGCCACTTTCATGGGCCAGCCGGGCTATGCTCGACCGTTGGCCAGTCCCCCCGTGCATGCCCTGCGCGCACATATGCTGATTGAATCGACGGCGCCCAGCGTCGCCCCCATTCTGCACAGCTACGCCAAGCCTTCAGCGTTCGAAAAAACCACCACGGCCTATGTCACCCAACTGCCCTGGTTCACTATCGAAGACCCCGACCTGACCCCTATGGAACAGTTGACCCAGACGCCCTACTACCAGTTGGAGCGCAAGGATTACTACGTGTTGCTCAACCACGCGCATAACAACACTTCGACCGTACAACGCTATAACTGGGCGAGTACCCGCATCGAAAATGGGTCAACCACCGAGAGCACCTCGCAGACCGTCGGCACAGAAAGCAGCGTCGAACTGCAATTCGCCAGTTTCTTCAAGGCCTCTGCAAAAATCAGCCTGAGCGTCACCCATGTCAGCACGCAAACCCGAGGCTGGGCCAAATCCGAAACCTACACCGTCTGGTGCACCCTGGGGCCTCACAAGGCGGTGGCGGTCTACCTGATCAACAGCGACTATCGCCTGCTCAGGGCGGATGGGCGCCAGGTGGGCCAGATGTATACCCGAAGCAATGAAAACAGCCTGTACTGGAGCGAATACCCTGCGACCCAGGGCAATACCGTCAGGGTCAGCCGCTCCATAGCAGGAGAAACGTCCGCCGAAATTATCCTGCCCTGAGTGAACGCGCCACTGCGCTCACCCTTTGCCGCCAGTCGTCCTACAATGGCGCCGACTTTCCTTTGATTTCGGAACCGACATGGACATCGAGCTGGCACGCACCTTCCTCGAAATCACCCGCTGCGGCAGCCTCGCCGCAGCGGCGGAGAAACTGCACGTCACCCAGACCGCCATCACCGCACGGGTGAAAAACCTGGAAAACCAGTTGGGCAGTACGCTGTTTGTGCGCAACCGCGCCGGTGCCCGCCTGACCCCCGACGGCGAGGCCTTCGTGGTGTACGCCAACCAGTTGCTGCAGACCTGGGAAGCGGCGCGCCGCGACCTGCCGTTGCCCGATGGCTATCGTAATGTGCTGCATATCGGCGGTGAGGTCAGCCTGTGCAACCCGCTGATGCTCGGCTGGGCCAAGGCGCTGCGCGAGCATATCCCCGGGCATGCCCTGCGCACCGAAATTCGCGAGGGCGAATACCTGTTGCGCCAGTTGGAGTTGGGCGTGCTCGACGCCGCGCTGGTATTCCAGCCGCAGTACTGGCCGGGCTTGCAGGTGGAGCAGGTGCTGGAAGAAAAACTGATCCTGGTGCAACTGACAAGCCAACCCGAGCCGTACGTGTATATCGACTGGGGCCAGGGTTTTCGCCAGCAGCACGACGCCGCCCTGCCCGACCACGCGCGCGCCGCCGTGAGTTTCAACCTCGGGCCGCTGGCGTTGCAGTACATCCTGGAGAACGGTGGCGCCGGGTATTTCCGCACGCGCGTGGTGCAGAGCTACCTGGACAGCGGCGTGATGCAGCGGGTGGCCAAGGCGCCGGAATTCAGTTTCCCGACCTACCTGGTGTATTCGCGGGCGCGGGATTCGGCGGTGCTGCAGCAGGCGTTGACCTTGTTGCGCGAAGTGGTCAAGGCCGAAGGTGACTGGTCGCAGCGCTGGGACCCGCTGATTTGAATCACCCTGGGCCGGCGCGCATGCTAGCCTGCGGGTGTGTCCTCTTGCAGCCTTACCGATGAACAAGAAAAAGTCCGTCACCATCAGCGACATCGCCAAACGGGTGGGCATGACCACCATCACCGTGTCCCGGGCGTTGAGCAAACCTGACCTGGTCAAACCCGCCACCCTGGCGCGCATTCTGGAAGTGGCGCGCGAACTCGACTACGTGCCCAATGCCTTCGCGCGCGGGCTCAAGCGCAGTGAAAGCCTGATCATCGGCGTGATCACCGCATCGGTGGACAACCCGTTCTACAGCGAGATGATCAAGGCGATCTCCCGCGAAGCGAAAAAGCACGGCTACACCATCATGCTGGTGGACACCGATGAGCTCGAAGAACTGGAAAGCAAGGCCGTCGATACCCTGCTGGGTTATCGCGTGGCGGGGATCATCCTGTCGCCGGTCTCCGATGAGCCAAGCTACCAGCCCGACTATCTCGAGCGCCTGGGCAACGGCAAGACCCCGGTGGTGCTGCTTGACCGCACACTCCACGACAGCCCGTTCAGCCGCGTGGTGCTCGACAACTACCACAGCGGCATCCAGGCCGCGCATTACCTGTTGCGCCAGACCCCGGACCTCAAGCGCCTGCTGGTGCTGACCGGCCCCGAACACTCGCGCATCACCGTCGAACGCCTCAAGGGCCTGCGCGAAGTGCTGGCCGAGCATCCCCAGGTGCAGGTCGAGGTGCAGGCCGGGGACTACACGCTGATGCCGTCCTACCTGCACACCCTCGACTACCTCGCCGCGCACTCGGCGCCGGACGCGATCATGGGCTTCAACCAATTGATCACCCTCGGCGCCCTGCGCGCGTTGCGCATGCACAACATCGCCCACGACAGCCTGACCATCTGCGGCATCGACCGCCTGCCCTTCGCCGATATTTTCGGCGTGCCCATCGCCTGCGTGGCCCACGATGCGTCGCTGGCCGGCAGCAGCGCGGTGCGCCTGTTGCTCGATCGCCTGCAAGACCCGCACAAGCCACGGGACAAGGTGGTCATCGCCGGGCAGTTGGAGAACGGCTAACGGCTGGTATAGCCGCCATCAATCGGCAAGCTCACGCCGCTGATCATGCTGGCCGCATCGCTGAGCAGGAACAGCACCGGCAATGCCACATCCAGGGTGTGTGCAAAACGGCCCAGGGGAATGGCGGCCAGTGCCGGGTCGCGCTTGACCGGATCGGACCAGGCCATGGTCGCCATCGGCGTGAGGGTGACAGTGGGGTTGACGCTGTTGACGCGAATGCCGAAGCGACCCCATTCGGCGCATTGCACGCGGGTGATCGCATCGAGGGCGGCCTTGGAGGCGCAGTAGCTCAGGTGATCATCCAGCGCCACCAGCGAGGCCTGGCTTGAGACGTTGACGATGCTGCCGGCGATGTTCTCTTCGATCATTTTTGCCGCCACACGGCTGGCCACGTGCGCCGCAGCGCGGGCGTTGACCTGCATCACTTGGTCGAAGGCTTCGGCGCTGATGGCGGCGGCAGGCTCCAGGCGTGAAATGCCGGCGCAGTTGACCAGGCCGTGCAGCGCCGGCAGCTCATTCAAGGCGCGGTCGAGCGCGGCGCTGTCGGCGATATCCACGCTCAGGCTGTGGCAGCCCAGTTCGGCCAGGGCCTGGGCGTCGCGGCCCAGGGCGAAGACCTCGGCGCCACTGGCGATCAGCTGCTGGGCGATTTCGCGGCCGATGCCGCTGCTGGCGCCGGTGACGAGGATGCGCTGGTGAGTGAAGTCGAAAGTAGCCTGCATGAATATAATTCCCGAAACAATGGTGATCCCTGTGGGAGGGGGCTTGCCCCCGATAGCGGTGTGTCATTCAACACCGGGGGCGACTGTTACACCGCCATCGGGAGCAAGCCCCCTCCCACATGTTTGACCCTGTCGGGTCAGTTGGCCTGCAGGTTATGCATGATCGGTTTCAGCGCGGGATACAGCTTCAGGTACTCGGCAAACACCTGGTCGTAGACCGCGACATTCTCCCGCTTGGGCTGCGCCCGCAATGCCAACTGCACCCAGCCCTTGTCCATCGCCTCATCACTGACCAACCCCACCGTGTGCGCTGCCAGCAACGCCGCCCCCAGCGCCGCTTCGACTTCCTGGACGATGGTGTACACCGGGTAGCGCGTCACGTCCGCGATGATCTGCATCCACACATCCGAATGGCTCGCACCGCCCACCACGATCAAGCGCGGGTCAAGGGAATGTGCGCCCCGGGTGCCGGCTTCGATATTGTGGCGCAGGGCAAAACTCACCCCTTCGAGCACGGCGCGGTACAGGTGGATGCGCGTGTGATACAGGTTCAGCCCGACAAAACTGCCGCTGGCGCGGTCGTCCCACACCGGGCTGCGCTCGCCCATCAGGTACGGCAGGAACAACAGGCCCTCGCTGCCCGCCGGGATGTTCATCGCGCTGCGCTCGAGCAACACCAGGCTGTCCTCGCCGCTGGCCCGGGCCTGTTGCTCCTCGGCCTGGCAGAACTGCTCGCGGAACCAACTGACCGATGCCCCTGCGGTGATCGCGCCACCAAAGATGTACAGGTCGCGATGACCGTTATAGACGTGAGGCATGCTCACCAACCCGTGCTGCGCGTCCACCCGCTGGTTGAGGTAGCCCCAACACATGCTGGTGCCGATCATCGCCACATGGTTGCCCGGTTGGGTGACGCCCGCCGCCAGGGTCGCCATGGCCGCATCCACGCC
>NZ_CVTO01000095.1:18325-38782 GCF_900004715.1 Pseudomonas sp. 24 E 13 | reverse complement strand
GGCCGGCGGGGCGATCAGCGGTTGCAGTTGGTCGAGGCTGCTCATTGTTTTTTGACCGGGCGTTGCGGGTTGAGGTATTCGCGCAGTTGCTCGACCATTTCACTCTGGGTGCTCAATGGCATCAATAACACCCGTAGCTTCTGCGCGAGCAATTCCCAGCGGGCGATGCGCGCTTCGGCCTGGGCCTTGTAGGCCTGGCGCAAATCGAAATTGAGCGTGTCCAGTTCCAGTTGCGCGCCGCGTTGCGCAAAGCGCAGCAAGCCGGCGGCGGGCAGGGCGTGGTCCAGCGGGTCGGAGATGGGCAACAGCAGCAGGTCGCAGTGGCGCGACAGCAGGCTCAACTGTTGCTCGGCGCCCTCTGTGAGCGCTCGTTCATCACAGATCACAATGCCCAGGCTGCCCGGGCGCAGCACTTCGCGGCCACGGCGCAGGGCCATGCCCAGCGCGTCGGCTTCAGGAAGGCTCTCGGTGGTGAGGCTCTGGTTGACCCGCACCAGGCGGTTGAGCAGTTGCAGCAGGCTTTGCTTGCTGCGCCGGGGTTTGATTTCGTAGTGCTCGCTGTCGCCGAACACCAGGCCGCCCACGCGGTCGTTATGCCCCAGTGCCGCCCAGCCGATCAGGCTGGCGGCTTGTGCGGCGAGCACCGACTTGAACATCTGCCCCGAGCCGAAAAACAGCCGGCAGCTTTGCTCGACCATGATGAAAATCGGCCGTTCGCGCTCTTCGTGGAACAGCTTGGTGTGGGGCTCCTGGGTACGCGCCGTCACGCGCCAGTCGATGGTGCGCACGTCGTCCCCGGCCTGATACACACGCACCTGGTCGAAATCCACACCGCGCCCGCGCAGCTTGGAGTGGTGCAGGCCGATCAACGGGCTGCGCTGGCCGGGGGTGGAAAACAATTGCACTTCCCGCACGCGATGGCGCATCTCGATCAATTCACTGAGCGTGACGTGGATACCCGCGCTCGCGTTCATCGACTTCAAGCGACGGCAACGACGTCAAGGATGCGTTGCACCACACGGTCCTGGTCTACACCCGCGGCCTCGGCTTCGAACGACAGGATGATGCGGTGGCGCAAGACGTCGAACAATACCGCCTGGATATCCTCGGGGCTGACGAAGTCGCGACCGGCCAGCCAGGCATGGGCACGCGCGCAGCGGTCCAGGGCGATGGAGCCGCGCGGGCTGGCGCCATAGGCAATCCACTCGGCCATCTCCGGGTCGAACTTGGCCGGAGTGCGCGTGGCCATGACCAGTTGCACCAGGTATTCCTCCACCGCATCGGCCATGTACAGGCCGAGGATTTCCTTGCGCGCGGCAAAGATCGCCTGCTGGCTGACGCGGCGCTCGGGCTTGGTTTCACCGTTGAGCGCTTCGCCACGGGCCTGTTGCAGGATGCGCCGTTCGACGGCGGCATCCGGGAAGCCGATCTTGACGTGCATCAGGAAGCGGTCGAGCTGGGCCTCAGGCAACGGGTAGGTGCCTTCCTGCTCGATGGGGTTCTGCGTGGCCATGACCAGAAACAGTGGCGACAGCTCGTAGGTGCTGCGCCCCACGCTGACCTGGCGCTCGGCCATGGCTTCGAGCAACGCCGACTGGACCTTGGCCGGCGCACGGTTGATTTCGTCCGCCAGCACCAGGTTGTGAAAGATCGGGCCTTGCTGGAACACGAAGCTGCCGGTTTCCGGACGATAGATTTCGGTACCGGTGATGTCGGCGGGCAACAGGTCGGGGGTGAACTGGATACGATGGAACTGCGCTTCGATGCCTTCAGCCAGCTCTTTGATGGCCTTGGTCTTGGCCAGGCCCGGTGCGCCTTCGACCAGCATATGGCCGTCGGCGAGCAGGGCGATCAGCAGGCGATCGATGAGTTTTTCCTGGCCGAGAATCTGCGTAGAAAGAAAGGTTCGCAGCGCTAGCAGCGCTTCACGATGTTCCATCGATGACGGTTCCTGGAAAAGATGAGCCTGGGTGTCAGGAAAAAACACCGGCCTGGGGGGCTTACTTTAATGCATCGCGGGGTGTGGCGACTAACGGCGTGACGGGTATTTTTGGCAAAACTTGTAGGAATTTTGTGTAGGGGGGCTTGCTCCGGTGACGGCCGCACAGCCAACGCGTATCTACCTGACGCTCCGAGGTCCAAATGTGGGAGGGGGCTTGCCCCCGATGGCGGCCTCAGGGCCAGCCAGTATCTTGGATCAGACCGAGTACATATCCATTATTTAGGTAACGGCTGCTAATGGTTCCGCTTTTACAGCGGCTCACTTTTGAAAAGCGCAAAAGTAAGCAAAACGCTCTTGCCCCACCACTCGGCACCTCGCTTGGGCTCGGTGTGCCCTCTCTCCGGCTTGAATCCGTGGGCCGCCGCCACGCGCCATCCATGGCGCGGGGCGGCTAACCCGGCGTCCTGCCGGGTTGCCCACGGATTCAAGCCTGCGTTCGGCCAGCGTGGTTTAACGGGGCGCCTAAGATCAAGAGCGGCTCGCTTCGCATCGTGGAGTGGTGTGGGTACCTATGCCAGTCAGTTAAGCGTACACCGCCCTCTGTAGGAGCGAGGGGGGCGCCTAGCTCTTGCTCGCGAAAAACGTCAACGATAACGCGTGCTTTCTGAGTGAACGCGGTGCCTGTGAGTTTTTCGCGAGCAAGCTCGCTCCTACAGTATTAGGGCAAGCGCCTCCCACAGTTGGTCTTCTGTGTGGTGAAGACGTTGATCGGGGCAAGCTCTAATGCAGTCAGTCAAGCGTGCACGCCGTCTGTAGGAGCGAGCTTGCTCGCGAAAAACGTCAACGATAACGCGTGCTTCTTGGATGAACGCGGTGCCTGTGAGTTTTTCGCGAGCAAGCTCGCTCCTACAGTATCAGGGCAAGCGGCCTCCTTCGGTGCCGCTTAAATCCGGGTGAAGGTGCCGGTGCCTTTGAGGATGTTCTGCAGGGTCTGCTCGACCTCGTCCAGGTCGGATGCGGCCGTGGCATGCGTGATCTCAAGGTGGTCCTTGCCCCCCAGCGCATCGGCATCGCCGGCGGCAAGTTCGACCCGCAGGGTCGTGGCCCCCAGGGTGATTTTCAGCCCGGCCAGCGTCGATGGCTCATAGTCCCAGGTCAACTCCACGTCGTCTTCGTCCGGGTAACGGCTGAGCATGAACATCTCGCCGTTCTTGCCGTGGCAGCAGAGCATGGCCATGTTGTCTTCTTCGTCGTCGCACGGGGTGGCCATCAGGGCGTCGGTTTTCAGTTGCAGCATGGGGAATCCTGTGTGGAGGAGGGGCGTTTGCGCCGGGTGATTGTGCCATTGCGGCGAATTTTATGCTGCGCGATGTGTCAGACTGAGGTGCATGACCTGACGAGCAGTGTCGGTCATTTCCGGTACTCGTGGGCCTGAAAGCAGCCGGTTTTCATCCGGAAAAACCCGGTTGCCCAAGTTGCAACCCCACACCTGCTTGCCGATGACCGAATATGTCGCAGCACCGCAAGCAGCGCGCTTCCCACACTCGTTAAGCTGCGCAACGGATGTGCTCCGTGCCAGGCGCCTGACCTGCCCGTCGTACCGTCACCCGGCAAGGTGCGCATCCGGTGGAAGTTGTATGTGACCTGACTGTCTTGTCCAGCTTCACCCACCTGTCACTCTGAATCGTTTATCGTGACCGACGAACAGAGCTGACGGTCTCCCCGCAGGGGGATAACACGCGACGCTTCCATCAATAACAAGCCCAAGCGGAGTACCACAGATGGCGTTCTTCACCGCAGCCAGCAAGGCCGACTTCCAGCACCAACTGCAAGCGGCACTGGCGCAGCACATCAGTGAACAGGCACTGCCACAAGTGGCGCTGTTCGCTGAGCAATTTTTCGGCATCATTTCCCTGGACGAACTGACCCAGCGTCGCCTTTCCGACCTGGCCGGTTGCACCCTGTCTGCCTGGCGCCTGCTTGAGCGCTTCGATCACACCCAACCGCAAGTGCGGGTCTACAACCCCGATTACGAACGTCATGGCTGGCAATCGACCCACACTGCGGTCGAAGTGCTGCACCATGACCTGCCATTCCTGGTCGACTCGGTGCGTACCGAGCTCAACCGCCGCGGCTACAGCATCCACACCCTGCAAACCACCGTGCTCAGTGTGCGCCGTGGCAGCAAGGGCGAACTGCTGGAAGTGCTGCCCAAGGGCACCCAGGGCGATGGCATCCTGCAAGAATCGCTGATGTACCTGGAAATCGACCGCTGCGCCAACGCCGCCGAGCTGAACGTGCTGAGCAAAGAGCTCGAGCAGGTGCTGGGCGAAGTGCGCGTGGCCGTGGCCGATTTCGAACCGATGAAAGCCAAGGTCCAGGACCTGCTGGCCGGTATCGACGCCAGCGCTTTCGCTATCGACGGCGAAGAAAAAGCCGAGATCAAGAATTTCCTCGAGTGGCTGGTGGGCAACCACTTCACCTTCCTGGGCTATGAAGAGTTCGTGGTACGTGACGAGGCGGACGGCGGTCATATCGAATATGACGCCGACTCCTTCCTCGGTCTGACCAAGTTGCTGCGCGCCGGCCTCACCGCCGAAGACCTGCGCATCGAAGACTACGCCGTGGCCTACCTGCGCGAACCGACCGTGCTGTCTTTCGCCAAGGCTGCCCACCCGAGCCGCGTACACCGCCCGGCGTATCCGGACTATGTGTCGATCCGCGAAATCAGCGCCGACGGCAAGGTCATCAAGGAACACCGCTTCATGGGCCTGTATACCTCCTCGGTGTATGGCGAAAGCGTGCGGGTGATTCCTTACATCCGCCGCAAAGTCGCGGAAATCGAGCGTCGCTCGGGCTTCCAGGCCAAGGCGCACCTGGGCAAGGAACTGGCCCAGGTGGTTGAAGTGCTGCCCCGTGACGACCTGTTCCAGACCCCGGTCGATGAGCTGTTCAGCACGGTGATGTCGATCGTGCAGATCCAGGAACGCAACAAGATCCGCGTGTTCCTGCGCAAAGACCCGTACGGCCGTTTCTGCTACTGCCTGGCCTACGTGCCACGCGACATCTATTCCACCGAAGTGCGCCAGAAAATCCAGCAAGTGCTGATGGATCGCCTGAAAGCCTCGGACTGCGAGTTCTGGACCTTCTTCTCCGAGTCCGTGCTGGCCCGCGTACAACTGATTCTGCGGGTCGACCCGAAGAATCGCCTGGACATCGACCCGCTGCAACTGGAAAAGGAAGTGGTACAGGCCTGCCGCAGCTGGCAGGACGACTACGCCAGCCTGGTGGTGGAAAGCTTCGGCGAAGCCCACGGCACCAACGTGCTGGCGGATTTCCCCAAAGGCTTCCCGGCCGGTTACCGCGAGCGTTTCGCCGCGCATTCGGCCGTGGTCGACATGCAGCACCTCAACAGCCTGACCGAAGCCAACCCGCTGGTGATGAGCTTCTATCAGCCGCTGGGCCAGGTCTCCGGCCAGCGTGAGCTGCATTGCAAGCTCTACCACGCCGACACCCCGCTGGCGCTGTCCGACGTGCTGCCGATCCTGGAGAACCTGGGCCTGCGCGTGCTGGGCGAATTCCCGTACCGCCTGCGCCATGCCAATGGCCGCGAGTTCTGGATCCATGATTTCGCGTTCATCGCCGCCGAAGGCGTGAACCTGGATATCTCGCAGCTCAACGACACCCTGCAGGATGCCTTCGTGCACATCGTGCACGGCGATGCCGAGAACGATGCGTTCAACCGCCTGGTACTCACCGCCGGCCTGCCATGGCGTGACGTGGCGCTGCTGCGCGCGTATGCCCGTTACCTCAAGCAGATCCGCCTGGGCTTCGACCTCGGCTACATCGCCAGCACCCTGAACAACCACACCGACATCGCCCGCGAGTTGACCCGGTTGTTCAAGACCCGCTTCTACCTGGCGCGCAAGCTCACCGCCGACGACCTGGAAGACAAGCAGCAACGCCTGGAACAAGCGATCCTCGCCGCCCTGGACGATGTCCAGGTGCTCAACGAAGACCGCATCCTGCGTCGCTACCTGGACCTGATCAAGGCGACCCTGCGCACCAACTTCTACCAGACCGACGCCAACGGCCAGAACAAGTCGTACTTCAGCTTCAAGTTCAACCCGCATGCGATCCCCGAGCTGCCCAAGCCGGTGCCGAAGTTCGAGATCTTCGTCTACTCGCCACGCGTCGAAGGCGTGCACCTGCGCTTTGGCAATGTGGCCCGTGGCGGCCTGCGCTGGTCTGACCGTGAAGAAGACTTCCGTACCGAAGTGCTCGGCCTGGTAAAAGCCCAGCAGGTGAAGAACTCGGTGATCGTGCCCGTAGGCGCCAAGGGCGGCTTCCTGCCGCGTCGCCTGCCATTGGGCGGCAGCCGTGACGAGATCGCGGCCGAGGGCATCGCCTGCTACCGCATCTTCATTTCCGGCCTGTTGGACATTACCGACAACCTGAAGGACGGCGCCCTGGTGCCGCCGGCCAACGTTGTGCGTCATGACAACGATGACCCGTACCTGGTGGTGGCAGCGGACAAGGGCACTGCGACCTTCTCCGATATCGCCAACGGCATCGCCATCGACTACGGCTTCTGGCTGGGCGACGCGTTCGCCTCCGGTGGTTCGGCCGGTTACGACCACAAGAAAATGGGCATTACTGCCAAGGGCGCGTGGGTCGGTGTGCAGCGTCACTTCCGTGAGCGCGGCATCAATGTGCAGGAAGACAGCATCACCGTGGTGGGCGTCGGCGATATGGCCGGTGACGTGTTCGGTAACGGCTTGCTGATGTCCGACAAGCTGCAACTGGTCGCGGCCTTCAACCACCTGCACATCTTCATCGACCCGAACCCGAACCCGGCCACCAGCTTCGTCGAGCGCCAGCGCCTGTTCGAGCTGCCGCGTTCGGCCTGGACCGACTACGACACCAGCATCATGTCCGAAGGCGGCGGGATCTTCTCGCGCAGTGCCAAGAGCATTGCCATCTCGGCGCAGATGAAAGAACGCTTCGACATCCAGGCCGACAAGCTGACCCCGACCGAACTGCTCAATGCCTTGCTCAAGGCGCCGGTGGACCTGTTGTGGAACGGCGGTATCGGCACCTACGTCAAGGCCAGCACCGAGAGCCACGCCGATGTGGGCGACAAGGCCAACGACGCGCTGCGCGTCAACGGCAACGAGCTGCGCTGCAAAGTGGTGGGCGAGGGCGGCAACCTGGGCATGACCCAACTGGGCCGTGTCGAGTTCGGCCTCAATGGCGGCGGTTCCAACACCGACTTCATCGACAACGCCGGCGGCGTGGACTGCTCCGACCACGAAGTGAACATCAAGATCCTGCTCAACGAAGTGGTGCAGGCCGGTGACATGACCGACAAGCAGCGCAACCAGTTGCTGGCGAGCATGACCGACGAAGTCGGCAACCTGGTGCTGGGCAACAACTACAAGCAGACCCAGGCTCTGTCCCTGGCCGCGCGCAAGGCTTACGAGCGCGCCGCCGAGTACAAGCGCCTGATGAGCGACCTGGAAGGCCGTGGCAAGCTGGACCGCGCCATCGAGTACCTGCCGACCGAGGAGCAACTGGTCGAGCGCGCCTCGACCGGCAAGGGCCTGACGCGTCCGGAGCTGTCGGTGTTGATCTCCTACAGCAAGATCGACCTCAAGGAAGCGCTGCTCAAGTCCCAGGTGCCGGATGACGAGTACCTGACCCGTGACATGGAGACCGCGTTCCCGCCGAGCCTGGTGGCCAAGTTCTCCGAGGCCATGCGCCGTCACCGCCTCAAGCGCGAGATTGTCAGCACCCAGATCGCCAACGACCTGGTCAACCACATGGGCATCACCTTCGTGCAGCGACTCAAAGAGTCGACCGGCATGAGCCCGGCGAACGTGGCCGGCGCCTATGTGATTGTGCGTGACATCTTCCATCTCCCGCACTGGTTCCGTCAGATCGAAGCCCTGGACCACCAGGTTTCGGCCGACGTGCAACTGGAGCTGATGGACGAACTGATGCGCCTGGGCCGTCGCGCCACGCGCTGGTTCCTGCGCAGTCGTCGCAACGAACAGGACGCCGGGCGTGATACCGCGCACTTCGGTCCGCACCTGGCGGCGCTGGGTCTCAAGCTCGATGAACTGCTTGAAGGCCCGACTCGTGAAGGCTGGCAGAACCGTTACCAGGCCTACACCCAGGCCGGCGTACCGGAGTTGTTGGCGCGCATGGTTGCAGGCACTACCCACCTGTACACCCTGCTGCCGATCATCGAAGCCGCCGACGTGACCGGGCATGACGCCGCCGAAGTGGCCAAGGCCTACTTCGCCGTCGGCAGCGCGCTGGACCTGCCGTGGTACCTGCAGCAGATCAGCGACCTGCCGGTGGGCAACAACTGGCAGGCCCAGGCCCGCGAAGCCTTCCGCGACGACGTGGACTGGCAGCAACGGGCGATCACCATTTCGGTCCTGCAAATGGCCGACGCGCCGCAGGACATGGAAGCCCGCGTGGCCCTGTGGCTTGAGCAGCATCAGGACATGGCGGATCGCTGGCGCGCGATGATGGTGGAAATCCGTGCTGCGGTCGGCACGGACTACGCCATGTACGCGGTGGCCAACCGTGAGTTGCTGGACCTGGCGTTGAGTGGTCAGTCGGTGTTGCAGCCGGCGTGATCGAGCGGTAATGAAGAGGCCCCGTATCGCAGGATACGGGGCCTTTTTTATCGGTGGGGGGCACGCTTCTCCCCGGATATCGGTGTCACCAGCCGAGAATGACCAGCGGTTCGAGCACCTGGAATACCCGCGTAATGGTTCCCCGCAGTTGCGCCAGGATGATGTCGCTTTCGGCGGTGTCCTGCATTTGATGCTTGATGGCCTGATAATCGTCTTCGACCGATGGCAGGGGCAATGCGCCATCTACCTTGGTCAGGACCAGCTTCAACAACGCACAGGCCTTGGGCAGATTACGTTCAAGTCCGTAGGTGCGGTGTACCCGATTCTTGTCCTGCGACAAGCCTGCCAGCGCATACGCGTACTCCAGCAGCCCATCGAGCTGGCCCATCATTGCCAGTTGGATAATCCTTTTTTGTTTTTCCTCAACACTGACCGCTTCGTCGGTGGTAAAGGCCAACTCGTACACTGCCTTTGGATAACCCCTGTCGGCCGCTCGTTGAGTCAGTTCCACGATCAGTGCCTGGCGTTCCAGGCGATTGGGTATCAGTTCCGGTCGTTTGGCGTAGGCGTCTTTCAGTTCGTATATCGCTGCGATGTCGCCTTGATCAGCGGCTTTTTTCAGCCACTGCACGTCGTTGGTCAGCGTATACAGACAACGCTGTGCCGAGGGCGTATCGGCAAGGGGTGGTGTGGTTGCCAGCGTCCTGGCTCTGGCCAGGGATTCGCTGTCGCCCAAGCGCAGCAATGCTGGAATATGGTCTTGAGCGGCCGCCAGTCGCAGCCATTTGGCGGTCGCCTCGCTGACAAGGCGAAAGCCGCCGTCCAGGCGCGTTTCGCAGGTGGCCATGGCGTATTGCGATTCCACGTCGCCTGCGGCGCCGGCGATGGTCAGATGAAACCTCGCCTTGTCATAACTGCCCAGTGCGTAAAGGCCAAGCCCGATCTGCTTGGCTGTTGCATTGAGTTCAGTCAAGGCTGTGTTGACCTCGGCCGGGAGTGCTGCGGACTGCTCTTTCAACTGCTTGAGCAGGTTGAACAGTGAGATTCGGGTTTGTGATTCGATGGACATGGTTCGTACCTGTGATAAGCACTGAAATTGTGCGAGACACAGGTTATGCAGAGCGTGTGGGGCCAAGGTGCTAATTACTTGACGCGCTGTGGCTGGCCACCTTGCCTGTGAGAGGCGGTGCGCTCCCACAGGTTGATCGTTATGCAGGTCGGATCAGTGGTTTTTCAAGAGCTGTGTTTCCAGGTGGTCCAGGTGCTGCGTCATCAGCGCTACGGCGGTGCCCGAGTCGCGCTGCGCCAGCGCATCCACAATCGCCACATGCTCCTGCCAGGCACAACAGGTGCGGGTTCGACGTTCGTACTGGGCAATGACCAGCGAGGTCAACGGCACCAGGCTATTGAGGAACTGCGCCAATGGCCCGTTCCCGGCGATAGCGGCCAGTTGTAAATGGAATTCACCGGACAACCGGATCGCCGGCCCGCGCTGGTCGCGTTCGATGCAGTCGCGTTCGCGGGCGATCAACTCGCGTAACTGGCGTACCTGTGCCCCTGTCGCCCGGGCGCAGGCCAATTGCACCACGGTCATTTCGGTCATGCGCCGGGCTTCGAGAATCTGCCGGGTTTGCTGGGCGTCCGGCGCCGCCACCTGGGCCCGCTGGTTGGGGCGCAGGATGATCACTTGCTGCTGTGACAACTTGGCCAGGACGCGGCGGATCACGCTGCGGCTCACGCCAAAGCGCTCCCCCAGGCTTTCTTCGGTGAAGCGGCTGGCGGGGGCGATGCGTTGCTCGAGAATGGCGTCGAACAGCCGTGGATAGATCTCATCTGCCGAGGGCTTCTTGCCCGGCACCCGACGCAGGCAGGGCAGGGGGTCGCGTTGCAGGGCGTGGACGTTCATGGCCTGTCTCCAATTATTCAACTGCCCAGATGGTCATCCGGGATGTTCAGGCGAATGCCCATGCGCAAGCCTTCCTGCAGGATGTGCCGACGCATTTCGGCACTGGCCAGGGCGCTGTTCTTGTTGCGGATGGCGCGCACCACGGCTTCGTTTTCCTGCAGGCGTTCGGCCAGGTGCTCCGGGGAATTGCGCAACACCTGGGCGCTTTGCTTGAGCGCCGTGCTGGTCTGCTGCACCACGTTCTGGAAGATCGGGTTGGAGGTCAGGGCGAACAGTTCTTCGTGAAATTCGATGTAGGCGTTCATGCCCGCCTCGGCGTCGCCCGCATCCAGGGCTTCGCGCATGTCCATCAGGGTCAGGCGCAGTTGGCCGATTTCCTTGCTGCTGATGGATTGGGCGACCAGGCCGACGATGAAGGGTTCCAGGGTATAGCGCAGTTGCAGAATGTCTTCGAGGCTGGCATCGGCCACGGCGTCGCTCGACTGCGGCTCGCTGACGCTGGTTTCCAGCACCACCACGCCTTTGCCGGGCATGGAGCGCACCAGGCCGAGGGTTTCCAGCACGATCACCGCTTCGCGCAGGCTCGGGCGGCTGATGCCCATCTGCTCGGCCAGTTCACGCTGGCCGGGCAGCATTTCACCACGCCGCCATTGCCCGCGTGCCAGGGCGGCGCGCAGTTTTTCTACGACTGAATTGACGACGGTTGAGGTGCTGATCACGTCGATGTCTCCTTGATGTTGCGAATACGGCAGTCAATCTTGTGATGAACCAATGTGGGAGTGGGCAAGCCCCCTCCCACATTGGATTTGTGTTGTGCTTGAAAGCGGATCAGAACTCCTGATGCGCCGGCAATACCGGTTTCTTGGTCTGGAAGGCATAGCCTTGCTGACCGTCGAGTACCTTGTTGGCGCGCTGGATATCGATGTCTTTTTCCCAGCGGGCGATGGCCACGGTGGCGACGCAGTTGCCGATCAGGTTGGTCAAGGCACGGCCTATGCCCATGAACCAGTCCACCGCGAGTACCAGCACCAGGCCGACCACCGGAATCGCCGGGATGGCCGTGAGCGTGGCCGCCAGAATCACCAGGGCCGAACCCGGAATGCCGTGGGCGCCTTTGGAGGTGATCAAGGAGACCAGCAGGATCGTGAGCAGGTCGGTCATCGACAGCGGGGTGCCGGTCGCGTTGGCGATAAACACGATGGCCAGGGTCAGGTAGATCGAGAAACCGTCGAGGTTGAACGAGTAGCCGGTAGGAATCACCAGGCCCACGGTGGAGCTGCCAATCCCCAGGTGCTCCAGCTTGCGCATGATCTGCGGCAGCACCGCGTCGGACGAAGCCGTGCCCATCACGATCAGCAGTTCTTCGCGCAGGTACTTGAGCAGCGGCAGCATGCGCAGGCCCGACAAGCGCATCACCAGGCCGAGGATCAGGCCGACGAAGGCCAGGCATGTCAGGTAGAACAGGCCCACCAGGCTGCCCAGGTGTTGCAGGGAGTCCAGGCCATAGGTGCTGGTGGTGAACGCGATCGCGCCGAATACGCCGATTGGCGCCAGGCGCACGATCATGCCCATGATGCGGAAGATCACATGGCTCAGCTCGTTGATCAGCCGCGAGATGCCCGACGCCGCTTCACCCACCAGGTTCAGCGCACTGCCGAACAGCACCGAGAACAACAGCACCTGCAGCACGTTGTTGTCGGCGAAGGCACCGATTACCGAGTTGGGGATCAGGTCCATCAGGAACTGGCTGGTGCCCTTGATGTGCTGGCCCTTGTCGGCCAGTTCATTCAAGCCGGCGGACGAAAGCTGCTCAAGATGGATGTTGGCGCCGCTGCCGATGCCGGTGCTGAAGGCCATGATCAGGCCGAGCACCAGGGCGACGGTGGTCAGCACTTCGAAATAGATCACTGACTTCAAGCCAATGCGCCCGACTTTCTTCAAATCGCCGGCGCCGGAAATGCCGCTGACCACGACGCAGAATACAATCAGGCCGATCAGCATTTTGATCAGCTTGATAAAGCCGTCACCCAGGGGTTTGAGTTGCGAGGAGAATTCGGGGAGGGCCAGGCCGCAAATGACGCCTAGCATCAGGCCAATCACGACTTGCAGGAAAATCGAACGCGAGCACCATCTGAGCATGGGAGGGATCTCTATTCGGTGCCCTGGTGGTTCCAGGGCTTAATTGTTGTGGTCTTACCGGTAAGTCCAGTGCGCGGCCAGTCTACGCCCGGTTTTTTTCAAACTACAAGTAAATATTCGGTGGTCGATAGGACCCGGTCTGACCAGTGAGTCGGTAAGTACGGTGTTTGAGCGGTTGACGCCGTGGAAATTTTTTTGCGTATCATCCGCGCTCGGTACACGAGGTGATGGATGGAACAATCAGGCCTGACAACGGATGAAGCCGGGCGCACCTGCTGCGCCTGGCGTAACGCCGCGCCGCAATACCTGCATTACCACGACCATGAGTGGGGCGTGCCGGTGGCGGATGACGTCCTGCTGTACGAGAAGATTTGCCTGGAAGGTTTTCAGGCCGGGATGGCGTGGATCACCATCTTGCGCAAGCGCGAGCAGTTTCGGCGGGCGTTCGACGGCTTTGATTTTCGCAAGGTGGCGCAGTATGGCGAGGCGGATATCGAACGCTTGATGGGCGACCCGGGTATCGTGCGCAACCGGGCGAAGATTGTGTCGACGATCAACAATGCCCGCCGCGCCTGCGAACTGGTAAGTGAAAGCGGTTCGCTGGCGCGCTGGGTATGGTCTTTCGAGCCCGGCCCGCAGGAGCGCCCGGCGGTGGTGGACATGGCGTACTGGAACGCCAACCCGACCTCGCCGGCTTCGGTGCGCTTGTCCAAGGCGCTCAAGAAACGCGGTTGGACCTTTGTCGGCCCGACCACGATGTATGCGCTGATGCAGGCGCTGGGCATGGTCAATGATCACTTGGAGGGCTGCATCTGCCGAGAACGTATCGAAGCACTGCGGCATCAGTTCGAACGACCCTGAGCGCTCGCCCGCGTGCTCAGAAATATTTAAGCCAGGTGATATCCCTGCGCCGCGCCTTGAGTGCGGCGAACCATCGCACCGGCACATACAGCGCCAGTGGCAGCACCAACGCCACCGCCCACACGGCGCCGACGCTGTCGAAACCGAAATAATTGCCGTGATTGAGCCCAAACAACGCGACACACGCGACATGAATCAGTTTGAGCACATACAGGTGCAGCAGATAAAAGAACATCGGCGCCGCGCCAAATACCGCCAGCATGCTGATCCAGCGCTTGTGCCCGGCACGTTCGAACGCCAGCAGCAACAGCAGGCCGATGCCCAGCGTCAGCGCCAGGAACAACAACGAAGGTGGATACTTGGTGACGTTGAAAAAGCTCATCACGCTCTGCACGCCGCTGTCGTAGGCCTGCCAAGGCTTGTCGCCATATCCGTTGAGTGCCCGCAACAGCACAAACCCCAGCAGTGCGCCGACGCCTGCGAGCAGCAGATAACGCTGGCGCACGGCGGGGAGCACGGTCGTCGAAAACCACGGACCGAGGCCGTAGCCCAGGGCAATCACGCCGATCCATGGCAGTACCGGGTACGTCACACGAATGCGCAGGGTGTCGGACACCTCGATAAAACTGCGCTCATGCAGGATCGACCACGCCACCTGCGCGGCCGAGCCGGGGGTGAAATGCACGCCGTCGAGCAGGTTATGCCCGGCAATCAATACCAGCGCCAAAGTAATCAGCAGCGGGCGCGGCAACCATACCAGCGCGGCGAGGGCGATCATGCTCACCCCGATCGCCCAGATAACCTGCAGATAAAGCAGGCCCGGTGGCCACTGGAAGGTCCAGGCGAAGTGCACCAGCGTGACCTCCAATACCACCAGAAACAGCCCACGCTTGAACAAAAATGCCGACACCGCGCGCCGACCCTGGTATTTCTGGCCGTACAGCCAGGCTGACATACCGGTGAGCAACACGAACACGGGCGCGCAAAGATGGGCGAGGGTGCGGCTGAAAAACAGCGCGGGCTCGGTGGTGTCGATGTTCATCGGGTCGCCGACCTGGCGGTGCAGCAGGAACGTTTCGCGTGCGTGGTCGAGCAACATGAACAGGATCACCAGGCCCCGCAGGGCGTCGATGGAAAGCAGGCGTTGGCGTAGCGCAACAGCATCGGTCATGGGGCAGTTCACAAGGCTGGGAAAAAAAGAGGCGTTATCATATAACATTATTGGCGCATCGCCGCGCTGTTTAAACGAGCGTATCGGAGGCATTGATGACACACAGGAACGTCCAATCGGCCGAGGCCGTGATCGACTTCTGGAAACAGGCGGGCCCAAAGCGTTGGTTTGCCAAGGACGACGAATTCGACGCGAGCTTTCGCGAGACCTTCCACACCACCCATCTGCAGGCGGCCCGGCGCGAGCTGGAGGATTGGCTGGACACGCCCCACGGTGCGCTGGCCTTGCTGATCCTGCTGGACCAGTATCCGCGCAACGCTTTTCGTGGCACGGCGCATATGTTCGCCACCGACCCGCTGGCGCGCCTGTATGCGCGATGCATGGTGGACGCAGGATTGGATCAACTGATCGAACCCGAACTGCGCGCTTTTTGTTATTTGCCGTTTGAGCATTCGGAAGATCCGCAGGATCAGCAACGCTCCATCGCGCTTAATCAGCCTCTGGACGCCAATACCTCTCACTGGGCCCGGGAGCATGCGCGGATTATCCAGCGGTTTGGGCGCTTTCCCCATCGCAATGCGGTGTTGGCCAGAGAGACCACCGATGAAGAACGAGACTTCCTCGACGCCGGCGGATTCGCGGGTTAAGTGATCAAGCTGCACTATTCCCGCGAGGAATGGCCCCATAAAAACGCCGCATTGTCTTTATCATCGCGCATCTCGTAGCGTGAAGCCTTATTTCAAGGAGATCGCCCATGAGCCACCGTCCGCTGCGCCTCTACGTTGATTCGCTGTTCGTCAGCCCCTATGCCATGTCGGTATTCGTCGCCTTGCGGGAAAAGGGCTTGGCATTCGAGACCGTGCCCCTGGACCTGGAGGCCGGCCAGCAGCAGGCGGCGGGCTACGCGCGATTGTCTTTGACCCAGCGGGTGCCGACGCTGGAGGACGGCGAGTTCTCGCTGTCGGAGTCTTCGGCGATTACTGAATACCTGGACGAAGCCTATCCCGAGAGCCGCGTTTATCCGGTGGACCCGCAGCAGCGGGCGAGGGCACGGCAGGTGCAGGCGTGGTTGCGCAGTGATTTGCTGCCGATTCGCCAGGAGCGCTCGACCCTGGTGGTGTTCTGCGGGCAGAAGATGCCGCCGTTGTCGCCATTGGCCGAGGCTGCTGCGGGCAAATTGATCGGCGTGGCGCAGGAATTACTGATGGATGACCCGGACTACCTGTTCGGCACTTGGTCGATTGCCGATGTGGACCTGGCGGTGATGCTCAATCGCCTGATCCTCAACGGCGACGCCGTGCCGGCGCCACTGGTGGCTTACGCCCGGCGTCAGTGGCAAAGGCCATCGGTGCAGGAATGGCTCAACCAGCCACGCCCTGGGGTGTAGGGCTGTCGTTCATTTGCGCGACGCGCCGGTCCAGGTCTTCCCAATCGGCCATGCCCAGCACGCGCGTGGTGTTCAAACCGCGCAGGTAGCCACGCAGTTGCTGGGCACTGGCCGATTGCGCGGCGGCAACGCTGGTGTCACTCAACAGCACGTCTTCATACTCGACCAGGTAATCGGCGACGCGCTCGCGAAACTCCGGCAATACGGCTTCGCGGATGCGGTCGAAGGTTTTCTGGTGACGCTTCATGGCATGGTCCTTATAGGTTTTATGGGTCGGGCTACCTGACACTATCGGTTCAAATAATAGTCACCATCAAGGATCACAAGTTCTGTTTTTACGGCAAAAGCGCAAAATCCGCTCATCGAAACGCGGCTCAAGGAAATGCGCGATGAGGACTCTGATCCAGCTGGTTTTGATCACCCTGATGCTCGGCACCGCCGTGCTGACCAACCCGGCCGTTGCCAATGAGCTGCGTACGGGCCATTTGCTGTCACCCGCCGCTGGCGTAAACTCCGTGCAGTGTTGTACAGGTGCATGACGCGTTTGCACCGCAGAGTGCCGCGCCGGTTGATACGCGGATCGACAGGCACCTATTTTGTTATTTTTCAGGAATGTTTATGCACGCTTTTTTCGCCCCGGCCCTGGCTCTTTCTGCCCTGGCGCTGACCGGTTGCATCACGGCGCCGAATGCCCCATCGCTGACCCTGCACACCGCCAAAACCCCTGAAGGCTATGTGCAATGCGTACTGCCCAAGCTTGAAAAGCACGGCATCACCTCGACCGTGACGCAGAACTCGCGCCACGCCAAGGTGCTGTTGACCAGCAAGATCGCGGCTGATGATGTGCTGGAAGCCTATAAATCCCAGGATGGCACCAAGGTGTTCCTGTACGAGCGCAAACCGCTGGCGTCGGCGATCAAGGCGTCACGGCTCGAGCAGGCTGCGCAGGACTGTCAGTAACCCCGGGCCCAGGACAAATGCAGATCAAATGTGGGAGGGGGCAAGCCCCCTCCCACATTTGGATAGTGTTCGACTCAGGGTTTTGACTCATTGCTGAAGGCATTCACGGTCTTGACCAGCCCCTGCGCCGCCAACGCCACCAGTTCACCGCCTTTCTCCACCGTCGCCAATGCCGGGTCCGAGCCCATGCGCCCGTCGGGGAAGCGCGCGCGAAAGTCCAGCGCTTCGCGGATCGGGCCGGTGTTGGCGATTCGCGGCGAGTACTCGGCCGACTTGATCGAGTCCGGATAGGCCCATTGCGTCACGGCAATCTCCGACGGGGTGGCGTGGCTGCCATGGCCCACCGGGAATTGGCGCTGCGCCAGGTCGGTGACGCCTTCCAGGTCCCACCAGTTGACCAGTTTGAGGGCGAACCCGGCCGGGCGGCGGGCAAAGCTGGCTTCGGCGTAGAGTTCGGAAAACGCCGCTTCGATGGTGGCGATATTGCCGCCGTGGCCGTTGAGGAACAGGATCTTGTCGAAACCATGCCCGGCCAGCGAGCGCACCCAGTCGCCGATCGCGGCGATAAAGGTGGAAGGGCGCAGCGAGATGGTGCCGGGAAAGCCCAAGTGGTGCTGGGCCATGCCGATGTTGAACGTCGGGCCGACCAGAATATCAGCCTGCTTCTGCGCCTCGACGGCGATGATCTCCGGGCACATCCAGTCGGTGCCCAGCAGGCCGGTGGGGCCGTGTTGCTCGTTGGAGCCGATGGGAATTATCACCGTGCGGCTGCGCTGCAGAAACTGCCCGATCTCGATCCAGGTGGACGTGTGTAGAAGCATGCGACGCTCTCTTTTATCTGTGGGACAGGCTATCCGCCACGGATTGTACGACTACTGGCCACCTGTTGGGGTTTGCAATTGAGATAGGTCGAAGACTTCAACCAGCGCTGGTCGGGGTACCACGAAAACATGAATTGTCCGTCCTTGAGCTTGTCCACCACTTGGCGCGCTACTTGCGGGCGCACCGCCGGGCAGCCCTGGCTGCGGCCGATACGGCCTTCGCGCTTGCTCCATAGCGGGCTGACGTAGTCGGCGGCATGAATCACAATGGCGCGGTCGCGGGCCAGGTCATTGAAGCCAGGCTCCAGGCCGTCCATGCGCAGCGAGTATCCGTGGGTGCCGAGGTAACTTTCCTGGGTGCGGAACAGGCCCAGGCTGGACTGATGACTGCCTTCGAGATTGGAAAATTCGGTGGCGAAGTTTTCGCCGGACTTGGCGCCGTGGGCCACCAGGTCGCGCAGAACCAGGGTCTTTTTGCGCAGGTCGAAAATCCACAGCCGACGGGCGGTAGACGGCTGGGAGTAGTCAATCACGGCCAGGCGATCGGAGCGTTCCTCGCCGTTATTGACCGCGCACTGCACCGCGCTCAGGGCGCTTTTCAACACGATGGGATTGAGTTCTGGAGCCGAGCGCGCCAGGCTGCTATACAAAGAAGCAGGGGAGCCATTGGCGGCGAGCGCAACAGCGCTCGGGAACGCCAGGCTCGCCGTGATCAGGCCCAGGGTGGTTAACCCGAGCCGGCGCATAAAAGTCAGCATCTACAAGCGAGTCCCCGCTGTGGAGTGGAGCTAAGTCAATTGTTCAAAAAACACGCATGTTACTTGAGCATTTGCCTGCTCGTTACACCACTGGTCGCCACAGCCGAAGCGCTGCCGCTGGAACCGTTGCCGGTCACGACTCCAGCACCGGTCGACCTGGCGCCGCTGCAACAGGCCCTGGCGCAGTTGCCCAGTGTCTGCCCGCAGCTCGCGCCGCGTATCGACGCCAGTGCGCAATTGCGCCTGCAAGCCTTTTACCAACAGCAGGGCGATGCGCAGTTGTGGTCTTCCGACGCGCGTCGGCAGGCCTTGCACGACCAGTTGCTGATGCTCGCCGACGACGGCCTGGACCCCACCCACTATAGCCTGCCCGCTGCAGATGCCACGGCCAATGTGCTGTGCAGCGATATTGCGATCAGCCAGCAGTACCTCCAGGCCCTGCAGGATTTGCACTTCGGGCGCCTGCAGCAATCGCGCTTCGAACCGCTCTGGCACGCCCAACCGCCGGCCGACGACCCAGGCACCGCCGTGCTGGCCTTCGCCGCCACTGGCTTGCAGGACATGGCCCAGGCATTCGATCAGGCGCGCCCCAGCGCGGATTTGTATCGCAGCCTGCGCAACGCTTATTCCAGTGCGCGCCAGCAGCCGTTGCCGCAGTGGGAGGCGGTGGGCAGTGGGCCGCTGTTGCGTCCGGGCATGGAAGACCCACGGGTGCCGGAACTGGCGCGGCGTCTCTACCGCGGCGGTTACCTGACCTCTGAACCCAAGGGCAGCGCCCGGCAGTACGGCCCCGAGCTGGTCGCTGCGGTCAAGGCCTTCCAGCTCAGCCATTCCCTGCAGGCCGACGGTGTGATCGGCGCCGGCACCGTGGCTGAACTCAATATCAGCCCGGCAATGCGCCGCGACCAGTTGCGCATCAACCTCGAGCGGTTCCGCTGGCTGGCCCGCGACCTGGAGCCCGAAGGCGTGGTGGTCAACGTCGCGGCCGCGCAACTGAGCGTGTACCAGAGCGGCATTCCCGTGTGGCAGACCCGCCTGCAAGTGGGCCGTGCCGAGCGTCAGACACCGCTGCTCAAATCGCGCATTACGCGCCTGACCCTCAACCCGACATGGACCATCCCGCCCACCATCATGCGCGAGGACAAGCTGCCGGCCATCCGCCTCAATCCGGAATACCTGCGCCAGCAGAACCTGCAAGTGCTGGATGCTGAAGGCCACCCGCTGACGCCGGAGCAAGTCGACTGGGCGCGTCCCGGCAATATCCTGCTGCGCCAGGAGGCGGGGCCGCGCAACCCGTTGGGCAAGATCGTGATGCGTTTCCCCAACCCGTATTCGGTGTACCTGCATGACACGCCGAGCCAGCCACTGTTTACCAAGGGGCCACGGGCGTTCAGCTCGGGGTGCGTGCGGGTCGAACAACCGCTGCTGTTGCGCGACCTGCTGGTGACGCCGGCCGAACGTACGCGCACCGACGAGCTGCTGGCCACCGGCGTCACCCATGAATTCAGGCTGGCCACGCCGGTACCGGTGCTGCTGGGGTATTGGACGGTGGAAGTGGATCGCCAGGGAAGTCTGGTGTACGCGCCGGATATCTACGCGCGTGATCCGGTATTGATCAAGGCCATGGGGAGTGTGTTGTAGAGCTGAATGGCTTGGTACCCATGTGGGAGGGGGCTTGCCCCCGATGGCGGCCTCGCAACCGACGGGTATCCATCTGGCGCACCTCGGTCCAAATGTGGGAGGGGGCTTGCCCCCGATGGCGGCCTCAGGGCCAGCCAGTATCTTGGATCAGCCGAGTACATATCCATTATTTAGGTAACGGCTGCTAATGGTTCCGCTTTTACAGCGGCTCACTTTTGAAA